>SKTL01000511.1 GCA_007122555.1 Thermomicrobiaceae bacterium
GCGATTCCCTTGGCCATGACCATGATGTCCGGCTCGACTCCATAATGATCGATCCCGAACAGACTGCCCGTGCGTCCGAAGCCGCTCTGGACCTCGTCAGCGATGAAGAGAATTCCCCGCTCGTCCAGTATCTCCTTCACGTACTTGAAATAGTTGTCCGGCGGGACGATGATACCGCCCTCGCCCATGATCGGCTCGGCGATGAACGCGGCGACATCGTTCGAGGTGTGAAAATCGATCGCCCAGCGGACCATCTCGGCGGCGCGTTGCGCGACTTCCTCGGGATCATCCGTTCCGAACGGATTGCGATAGACATACGGCGCCGGGGCGAACGCCACGCCCGACAGGTACGGGCCGCCTCGCTTCTTGCGCTGGTAGTTCCCGGTGACAGAGAGCGTCGCGTTGGTGCGACCGTGGAAGGAGTGCGTTAACGAGATGAACTCCGTCTTGCCGGTGAACGTCTTGGCGAGTCGCAACGCGGTTTCGATGCCCTCAGCGCCGCTGTTCCCGAAGAATGTCTTCTGCAACCGACCAGGGGTGATCCCGGCGAGCTTTTCCGCCAGATCGGCGACCTGCGGAACGTGATAGATGTAACTCCCGGCGTGCACGAATTTGTCCAGCTGATCTTTCGCGGCCTGGATGACTCTCGGATGCCGGTGACCTGCGTTGCTGACGGCGATCCCGGCGAAACAGTCAATGTACGACTTGCCGTCCGTGTCGGTGATCGTCGCCCCTTCGGCCGAATCGAATACCACTGGTTCAACTGATGGCACAAAGCTCGTCGTCACGTACTTCTGATACTTCTCGATGGTGTTCATCTCGACTCGTCCTTTCTGCTCGCGGAAGCGTGGCACGCATCTTCACGTTACCGCGAAGTTCCGGGAACGGCAACGATGTCGTCGGCGAGCTAACCCACCACCTGCTCGAAGACCCGCAGATAATTCATTCCCAGCAGCTTGCGTAGTTCTTCCTCAGTGAAGCCAGCCTCGGCGAGCTTGACAGTGATGTTCGGCCAGTCGCTGAATTTTTTGAATCCGTCCATGTCGTATTCCGGCCCGAGTCGATGTTCGTCTGTGCGGAACCCGACCCAGTCGAACTCGCCGGGAACGCTCTGGGACATCGAATCCGGGTACTCCACGAGCGAACTGGTGCCCGGTCCCGGACCGGCCTTATCTGTACCGAGTCCGACGTGATCAATCCCGCACACATTCACCAGGTGCTCGATCTGCCGAACGACGTCGTCAAGTGTTCCTCCGGGAGTATCGCGGATGAAGCCGGGCAACGTGACCACGCCGAAATAGCCGCCCTGTTCGGCGACTGCCCTCGCGAGCTCGTCGGTCTTGCCGCGATCGTGAAAGGCGACACCTTTCGCTGCCGAGTGCGAGACGATCACCGGCGCTGTCGATACGTCCATCGCATCCCACCCGACCTGCTCTGAGCAGTGGCTGACATCGACGAGGATATTCATTTCGTTGAGCCGGCGGACCATTTCGCGACCATATAGCGACAGGCCGCCTTTGATCGCGTCAGTGCAACCATCTCCGACCAGGTTGTTGAGGTTGTAGGTCAGCTGCACCATGCGAAGACCGAGATTGTAGAACGTCGGAATCCGGTCCAGTTCGTCGGCGATCGGCAACGTGTTCTGGAAGTCGATCAACACACCGAACTTATCGTCCCTGTGCGCCTGCAGGACGTCCGCCGAGGATCTAATTAGCATCATCTGGTCCGGGCAAGCTGCGACGATCCCGTGGGCATTGGCTATCTTCCGGATTGCCGAGTCATACGCCTGTCCGGGCTTGTGGCTGCCGGAATAGGTTCCGCATGCGACGGTGACGCCGGACTCGCGCCACATGTCCAGGTACATCCGCCTTGCTTCGTCCGATGTCTGAATGTCGCGGACCAGCGCTGCCTCGATCGCCGGTCCGGCTTCGGCGCGGGTGCGACCATGATCGGCCATGCGCTGCACCGTTTCACGCATCTTCGGCGTGAAGACTATTCCAGAGGTAATTGGTGGTTGCTGGGTGTCGATTACGAGGGCTTCGCGATGAAGCCGACGAGCTTCGTCGGGCGTCAGCGACGGGGTTCGTCCTGCCGGCACGGGGCCTCCTCTACGATCGGAACTGATGGACGCAGATTGGGTAGTGTAGCAACGGGTTCGGGACCCGGCAACGCGACTGGCCAGATCTCATTCTCGGTGCGATATCATGGTAGGATGACTCCGCGCGAACTCTTGGGCGTACCTGATTGACAACCTATGGGCCGAACCACTGACACCGAATCGGATGCATCATCCAGCCCGCCGCCGGGCGATGGCCAGCACGAAGTCAGCGAACTCTCCATCTGGCAATCGATGCGCGATTACCCGGCGTTCCGAGTCCTCTTCGGCAGCACGCTGGCGACCAATTCCGGTTTCTGGATGTGGAACATCGCGATTGGGTGGCTCGCGCTCATCCTGACGGATTCGCCGTTCTTCGTGGGGCTCGTCGGATTTACCGCGGGTATACCCACATTGATGTTCGGTCCGTTCGGCGGCGTGCTCATTGACAAGTTCCCCCGCAAGTTCATCCTGATCCTTGCGCAGACGGTTATCTCTGCTACGGCGATTAGCGTTTCGGTCCTCCTGTTCTTGGACCTGCTCCAGCCGTGGATGCTGCTGGTCGGCGCGTTCATTAACGGAATGTCCATGTCGCTGGTCTTCCCGACTCGCAGCGCAATGGTCGCCAATCTGATCCCGAAACAACATCTGCCGAATGCGATCGCGCTGAACTCCGCCGGTCTCAATGCCACGCGGGTAATCGGGCCCGCGCTGGCCGGCCCGTCGATCGCGATTCTCGGCGTGGAAGGGACGTTCGCGCTTTGCGCCGGTTTGCAGGTTAGTTCCTTCATCTTCAGCCTGCGACTGCCCTGGCATCCAGCATCGGACAGCGGTCGTGGATCCGGCGTCGTCAAGTCGATTGCTATCGGATTTCAGACCGTCTGGCATTCGGAGAAACTGCTTGGCCTGTTCGCGTTGGCGGCGATACCGACACTCTGTCTGATGCCGCACGTTCATCTGATGCCGGTCTTCGCGCGGGATGAGCTGATGATCGGGTCGACCGGCCTCGGCATCCTTATGGCGGTCAGCGGTGTAGGAGCGGTCCTTGGATCCCTGTTCGTCGCCGCCGCCAGGACGCTGCCGACCCGGCCGGTTGTCCTGATATTCGGGAGCAGCACGTTCGCGACAGTGCTGATTCTGTTCTCGCTCACTCCGTATCCGGTGCTCGCGGCGGTGTTCCTGCTTGTTGCCGGGTTCGCCAGCGCGGTCTTTCTGGCGGTCAACAACACGCTTGTCCAGCTACAGGTCGATGACCAGGTCCGCGGACGCGTCCTCGGGATCTATGGACTGACATGGGGTCTGATGCCGGTTGGAACGCTTCCGGCAGGCGCTATCGCTGACGCATTCGGGGCGCCGGCGGCGATGATAGCGCTGGCGACGACGGCGCTCGTGCTGATTGCAATCGTGGCGATCAGGTTTCCATCACTGCGGAGAGCGGCGCTGCCCGAATCGGGCGTCGAGCCAAAGCAGGTGCAACCAGCTTCGCGGACTGCTGGATAAGCGTCCGGATTGCGCAACCGAAACGCATCTCGCGCATTAACCCTGAGGACAAGCGGTTAACAAACAAAATCTCTGCGCGATAGTCGGGTCATGAGCCAGGATTCCGAACCAGAGAATCGCCCGGTTGAATCAGACACGTTCGAGGTGGGTCAGCACGTCGTCAGCGAGATCTCTCTCTGGCACTCGCTGACAGAATACCCTGCATTTCGCACGCTTTTCGGCAGCACATTGGCGACGAACTCCGGCTTCTGGATGTGGATCATCGCCAGCGGCTGGCTTGCCCTGGTGCTCACCGATTCAGCGTTCTTCGTCGGACTGGTCGGATTCGTCGGCGGAATCCCGACGCTATTGTTCGGGGTGTTTGTCGGCGCGCTTATCGACCGTTACTCCCGGCGGAACGTGTTGTTGATCGCCCAGACGGTCGTCTCGATCATTGCAGTGGCCCTGGCGCTGCTCCTGTTTCTTGATTTGCTGCAACCCTGGCATCTCCTGGTCGGCGCGTTCATCAACGGCACGAGCATGTCGGTGGTTTTTCCGACCCGTAATGCGATGGTCGCCAACCTCGTCCCGGCCCATCACCTGGCGAACGCGGTCGCGCTCAACGCGGCTGGTCAGAACGCCACCCGTGTCGTGGGGCCGGCGCTCGCCGGACCGTTGATCGCGCTTCTGGGCATCGACGGCACGTTCGCCGTCTGCGCCGCGTTGCAGGTCGGGGCATTCGTCGTCACGGGCCGTCTGCCAGCCCAGGTCGCCGCAGACGGAGCGAGCGGATCCAGTATTCTGCAGAGCGTGGGCGTTGGTCTGAAGACCGTCTGGCGCGATGAATACCTGCTGGGAATGATCATCCTCGCCGGCGTTCCGACGATGTTTCTAATGCCGTATATCAACCTTATGCCCGTCTTCGCCCGTGATGTTCTCGGACTCGGGTCAACCGGGCTCGGGATCCTTATGGCCGCCAACGGATTCGGTGCGGTGATTGGATCGCTGTACGTGGCCGGATCGAGACGCCTGACGCAAAACCCCAACGTGCTGATCGGCACCGGGATCGGGTTTGCGCTGGTGCTGATCGCCTTCGCGCTGATGCCGGTCACGATCATCGGCGCGATATTGATTCTCGCGGCCGGAGGTATCAGCGCGGTGTTTCTGGCGGTCAACAATACATTGATCCAGTTGCATGTCGACGATGCGATTCGGGGACGGGTGCTCGGAATCTACGTGTTGACCTGGGGGCTGCTGCCGGTCGGCACCCTGCCTGCTGGCGCCATCGCAGACGCCGTGGGCGCGCCGATTGCGCTGGTCGTCATGTGTCTGGCTGCCCTGATCATGATTGTCTTCGTCGCAGTGCGGTTCCCGGCGGTTCGCCGCGCTGCTCCCGAACCGCGAACGTCTCCATCCGCTCCGGGCGTCCGGTAGAGTCGCGCAGCTAATCCGACGTTTTCCC
>SKTL01000434.1 GCA_007122555.1 Thermomicrobiaceae bacterium
CCGACATAGCCAACGTCGATCAACCTGGCGCCGGAAACTCGCAACGCGTGACTATACGCGGTTACGTGAGCCCGCTGGATAATGATCTCGTTCTTCAATCCGTCGGTGTTTGGAAGCTGGTCCATCGCGGCGGGTGACAGCCCGGCCATACAGGCCGCGGCGCCGACGGTGAGTCCGGCCGCGGCTCCGGCGGTGACGTACCCGGCTTCGGCGCCACATACCTCGGCCAGATATCCTCCTGCGGCCGCCTGGACGTCCTCTATTCGGGCGTTTTCTCGTCCAGCGTCCGCCATCGCCTGCGCGACTTCGTCAGACAGCGGCATTCCACCCAATCGAGTGAGGGGTCCTGCGCCATTTATCACGGGCTTCACGCCCAGGATTCGTTCAAGTGACATAGCTATTCCTCTTCCACGTGCGGCCGGCGACCAACATCGACCGGTTGTTGAGACTCGACGGTCACCTTACCCGATCTAGCCGTGGCGCGAAAGAGGGTGAGAGGTACTGTTGGCGATCTGCGATGCTCAGTCTCCGGCTATTCTGGACAACTCATCTTCATCCAGAAGCACGATACGCCTCCGGCCGATCTCTATGTAGCCGGCATCTCGAAACTGATTCAGTGTGAGTGTCACTGTTTCCCGATATGATCCGACAAGCTCAGCAAGCTGCTGATGCGTTAGTCCGTTGACGACGCTCCGCCCGCGCCAGTCCTGTTCGTCAGCAAGGCGCAGAATCAGCCCGGCCAGGCGTCCGGGAACACTCTTGAACGCCATCTCCTCCAGCCGCGCTTCCGCCTCGGCGAGCCGATTGCCCAGCGACTGAGCCAGACGCATCGCAATGCGTGGATCTCTCAGCAGGAGCTGCTCCACATCGTTTCGGCTCATGACACAGATGAGGCACTCGGTGACAGCTTCAGCGTACGATTCCTGCATTCGCTGCCCCAGCACACCCATTTCGCCGAATATCGCCCCGGCGCCAAGACGAGACACCACCAGCTTCTTTCCATCAGCATTGATCCGGGAGACTGTCACATCGCCCCTCTTCAGGATAAACAGGACCTCGGACTTCTCATGCGGATGGTAGAACACTCGACCCTTGGGTGTTGTCACCATTGCCGTGACCTGTTCGAGATGCTCCATCTCGGCTTTCGTCAGGTCCTGAAAGATCTCAACCATAGAAAGATATGTCAGCTTGTTGTTTTTCTCAGACGAAACAGTCATTGGCGCCTCTCGCAACATCGATTACCTGAAGAATGGTTTCTTCGCTGGCAACGTTCGTCCGCATCATTGTGACTGAACAAGTATTCATTATTCGGTCAGCATCCGTCACGACTGGTCAACCGGATCCTCCAGAAGCGCCTCGCATAGTTGCTCGATCGACGGATTCCCCAGCGAAATCAGCTTTCCGTTCACATACCAGGACGGAATGGCGATGAGATCGACAGGGAGTTCCGACGAGTCAGCCGACAGGTCAATCACCCGAACTGAGGTGTCGAAGACGCGCGCGCTGCGCAGCTCTTCAACAAGCTCGCAGGCGCGTTCACAACCCATGCATCCTGGCGCCAGATAGACTGACACCTGTTTGATTCTCTGGCTGTCTCGAGCTGTTGAATCCACTCGCCGTCCTCATTTCCCGATTTCCACGGCAAGCATGATCGATTACGTCGAACCTGACCGTAATCGCGCTTACGATCACAGGTTGCGATGCGAGTCTCGATGCATCAGAGTGCGCTATGATGCCGACAACCGGGAGCAGGTTGTTGATGGATGCGCTATGGTGCTACCAGGCGGATTGATAAGCAGATTCAGCACAGTTGGGTGAACGGAGGTAAGCCGTGCTTGAGGCGATTCTGGGAACAAGGACCGGTGTCTACCATCTGCGGGACGATTCGCTCTATCACCTCGGTCTGGAAAGCGAACGGATTTCGGCAATCCTCACGGTGAGCCACCGGAACGGGAAGCGACGGATTCTGGCTGGCTCCTACGAGAATGGACTCTTTCTGAGCGACGATCACGGCAAGTCATGGCAGGAGGTGACGGCGGGATTGGGCGCGAACTGTGTGCGCTGGCTCGGCCGTGACCCGCTGAACGCCGGACATCTCCTCGCCGGCACGGAACCGGGGCGTATCTTTCGGAGCGCTGATAACGGTGATTCCTGGGATGAACTCGAAGGCATCCGGGAAATTGACGGCCACGAGGACTGGTACCTGCCGTATTCTCCACGCGCGGGCGCCGTGCGAAATGTCTATGCTCCTCTAGGGGCACGCCGCTACCTGGCGTCTGTCGAAGTTGGCGGCCTGCTGGAGAGCGACGACAACGGCATAAGCTGGACCTGCAACCACGTGGGAATTGACTCCGACATCCACTTCATCACTGGGCATCCGCACGACGCCAACATCCTGTATGCAGCTCTCGGATACGCCGGGATCGACCGAACACCCAATGAAGACGGCGACAACCGCCGTGGAGGACTGGCGCGATCAACTGATGGGGGGCGCACCTGGACAAAGCTGTTCGGCGACTACACACGGGGAGTAATCGTTCCGATCTCGAACCCTGACGTCGTCATCGCAGGCCCATCACCTGATGTCGGACGTAACGGTCGAATCGAAGCATCGTACGATGGAGGCGAATCCTGGAGCGACGCTTCGGCTGGGATCGAAACCCCGATGCCGGACATGGTTGAGGAATTCGTTGAGACGCCAGATGGAGCGATCTGGGCGATCTGCTCGGGTGGACGGTTACTGTCCGCGGACGCGGAGCGGATCGAATGGCGACTCGTCCTGGAACCTTCCGCTCGGATCGAAGTTGAGTCAGTCGCGTTTCCGACTACTGAATAGCGCAGGCGCACAGATTAATGTATTGATCATGTTGATCAATGTCGTGTACGAGAAAGGATCTGTCTCGCGGATGTCATGGTTCAACCTTCTGGAAGAGGTGACGACAATTCCGGGTCCAACGGGCCAGGAACAGGACGTTATGGACTGGTGCCAACAGCGCTGGGAGCAGCATTCCGAGTCAATCGAGCGATCACCGACCGGGAATCTCTACGCCCGTATCGGCGGTTCCGGAAAAAAGGTGCTGATCCAGGCCCACGCTGACGAAATCGGCTTCATCGTGCGGAGCATCGACAGCGAGGGTTTCCTGCACATCTCCACCGCCCAGGTCGCCGACGACCCCGCAAAACGATTTCCTGTCGGTCAGCCAGCGCTCGTGCTTGGACGTAACGGCCCTATCGAGGGATTGATCGCCACGGCGACCGGGCACGTTCTCACCGAAGAGCAACGATCGAAGCAGGGACTGAGCTACCAGGATCTGTGGGTCGACATCGGATCCTCCTCTCGCGAAGAAGCGCAGGAGAAGGGAATCCACCCTGGAGCTCGCGTGATCTGGAACCCGCCGCTGCGCCAGATGGGTTCCCGGATCTATGGCAAGGCGATCGACGACCGAATGCTTCTCGCCCTGATGACGCGGTTGCTGGAGGATGGGATCAAGGAGCACCTCAACTGCCGGCTGTATTTCGCCGTCACCGTTCAGGAAGAAAACGGGCTGATCGGGGCCAACGCACTGTTTCAGGCGCTGAAACCAGATGTGGCGCTTGCCCTGGACGTCGGCCTTGCCGGCGACATCCCCGCCGTATCCGAGACGACGATGCCGACATCGCTCGGCAGGGGCCCGATCCTGGTTCACAAGGATGCGTCGACGCACTACAGCCGTGAGATTATCTGGGACCTGGTCGCGAAGGCGGAGACCAACGACATCCCGGTCCAGCACGCGATCTTCGAGCGCTTCGGAAGCGACGGCGCTCAGTTCATCCGGCACGGCATCCCGGCATCGCTCATCTGTCCGCCAACCCGCTACACGCATTCACCGTTCGAGATGGTCGACGAATCCGATCTGGACGCCACGGTCGATCTGCTTCGGGCGTACATCACGAGTTAGACGGCCGAGAGGCGATTATTGCGCTCGGCGTGGTCTGGGTCGATACTGGCCGTCAGGTTTTCTTATCAGTAGCACACAGGGAGGTCTAATGGCGCTACGCATCGCGACGGGCGGCATCTCGCAGGAAACCAACACGTTTCAGTGGGAACCGACCAGCCTTGAAGACTTTCAGCGGGGTTCCAGTGCGATTCACCGGGGCCAGGGAATTCTTGATCTCGAGGGAACGGGTACGATTTACGGCGGGATCATCGCAGAAGCCAGGAACCAGGGCGTTGAGCTGATCCCGACGACATTCGGACGCTCCGTGCCCGGCGGCCGCGTCAGCAAGGAAGCGTTCGAGACGATGGCCGGCGAGATCGTCGAAGGGATCCGGAACGCTGGCGAGATTGACGGTGTTCTGCTCGGCATCCATGGAGCAATGGCGCTGGAACACGACCACGACGGCGAAGGCCCGCTGCTTCGGGCAATCCGCGAAGTTGTCGGCCCGGATTTGCCTATCGTTGCGCCGCTCGATCTGCACACGAACCTTTCAGAGGAGATGATGGAGCTGGCTACTGCATTCGTGGGATATAAAGAGTATCCACATGTAGATACACCGGAGACAGGCGCCCGGGCCATGGAGATTCTGGTGCGGACGATCAAAGGTGAAATCACTCCTGTGATGCACCACGTCAAAGTTCCGGTTATCGCGCCAAACCAGTCGATGGTCACGACCTGGCAGTCCCCACTGAAGACGATCATCGACCGGGCGAGAGAGATGGAGCGGGAGCCGGGAGTTGTCGCCGCGACGGTGCTCGGCGGATTTCCATTCTCAGACGTGCCGTACACCAGTATTTCAACGATTGTGGTCACCGACAACGATAAGGACCTGGCGAAACGATTTGCATCCGAGCTCGCGCAGATGGCGTGGGATCTCCGGGCCGACTTCGAGATTCATCCGACACCGATTGACGATGCGATCCAGGAGGCGATGAACGCGCCGGAAGGCAGCGTCTACGTTCTGGCCGACATCTCGGACTCCGGCGCAAGCGGCACGGCGGGCGATGGAACCGCGGTGCTCGCAGGTTTGCTTCGGAACAATGCGAG
>SKTL01000196.1 GCA_007122555.1 Thermomicrobiaceae bacterium
AGCGCAAACTGGACAAGGTCGCCTTGCTGCTGCGGCCGGAAGCCCGTGTGATCCGGGATGGCGAGGAATCGATCGTCTCGCCGGAGGAGATTGTTCAGGATGATGTCCTCATCGCCGAGGCCGGGGATCAGTTCCTCGTCGATGGCGAAGTTGTTCACGGCGGCCCGGCGAGCGTCGACGAATCGTTGCTGACCGGCGAATCTGATCTTCTGCCGAAACGTCCCGGGGATGAGGTCTTCTCCGGCAGCTTCTGCATGACCGGCTCGGTTCGTTATCAGGCAACGAACGTCGGCCACGAGAGCGTCGCCAACGAGATGACCGCCGGGGCGCGAACCTTTCGTAACGTTCGGACGCCGCTCCAGCGGGAAGTGGCTCTGATTATCCAGGTGATGCTCGTTATGGCGATCGCTCTGGCCTTGCAGATCGCCCTGCAGTATCGCGGCGGCGATCTCGATCTCCCGTTTGGCGACAGTGTTCGTGCGGCTGCGGTGATCTTCGGCCTGGTGCCGCAGGGACTGGTGTTCATGGTTACGGTGACGTACGCCATGGCGGCGGTCCGGTTGGCAGGCAAGGGGCTGTTGATCCAGCGGATGAACGCCGTCGAGTCAACCAGCCATGTCGATGTGCTCTGCGTCGACAAAACCGGGACGCTGACGACGAACCGGCTGGATCTTGAAACCGTTGTTCCGGTCAATTGTGACGAGGCTGAACTGGGACGGCGTGTCGGACGGCTGGTTGCGAGTGTGACAACCCGGAACCGGACCGCGGACGCGCTGGCGTACGCGTTTCCGGCTGAGCCGGACGAACCGGAGACTGAGGTACCGTTCTCATCCGAGTGGAAGTGGAGCGGGGTAACGTTTCACGATGGTGAAACGGTGCTGTTCGGTGCGCCGGAAGCGTTTCGTGATCGCATCCAGTTGCCAGTTGACGTTTCTGATGAAGCTGACCGGATGATCGAAGAGGGTCTGCGTGTCCTGATCGTCTGCGCGTCCCGTGAATCGCTTCAGTATGGCGATGATGAAAGCGCTGTCCCCACGTTGCCGGGGCAGATCGAATTGCTTGGTCTGGTTGCGCTTCGTGACGAGCTTCGACCGGATGCGAAGGAGACGATCGATCACTTCCGCGAGGCCGGTATCGAGCCCAAGGTAATCTCCGGTGATCACCCCGGAACCGTGGCGGTGCTGGCTCGTCAAGCAGGACTGGACAGCAACGGCGGCGCCGTATCCGGCTACGAACTCGATGCGATGAACGATAACGAGATCGAAGAAGTCGCCGTGCGGGCATCAGTGTTCGGCCGGATCACTCCACGTCAGAAGGAGCGGCTGGTCGAAGCGCTGACCCGACGCGGCCGTTATGTGGCCATGATCGGAGACGGCGTCAACGATGTACTGGCGCTCAAGAAATCCCATGTCGCCATGGCGATGCGCAGCGGGAGCCAGGTTACCCGCGGGGTCGCTGATCTGGTGCTGATGGACGATTCCTTCAGTTCGCTTCCGCGGGCGTTCCAGGAGGGCCAGCGGATTCTGCGCGGAATGGAAGCGATTATCCGGCTCTTCCTGAGTCGCGGCTTCTACATGGGCCTGATCATTATCGGCGTGTCGCTGCTCGGGTATCCGTTCCCCTCGACGCCGAAGCTGGACACGCTCCTGGCGTTGCTGACGATCGGCGTGCCGATTCTGGCGCTGGCGTTCTGGGCGACGCCGGGTGAGACGCCGAAGCGGATCCTGCGTTCGGCCAGCAACTTCGTGGTTCCCGCGGCGTTGTTGACGGCGCTTCTGGGGATCGGGGTCTACGTGACGACCATTGAGATCACTGACGATATGTTCCTTGCCCGGGAAGCACTGGTGACAACGTCGATTCTGTGCGGAATCGTGCTGGTCGCCTACGTCCACCCGCCGCATCGCTGGTTTGCGATTGTTGAAGAGACGACCGGCGACTGGCGGCCGACGGGAATCGCGGTAGCGATGATTCTGGGGTACGTCGTGATTCTTCTGACGCCACCGCTGCGGGATTTCTACGAGCTGCAGATTCTCGCCCCCGGCGCATATGTCACTATCGCGTTGGCGGTGACAGTCTGGTCGTTCGTGTTGCGATTCGTCTGGAAGCTCCACCTTGTGGCCCGCGCGATCGCCGCCTGGCGACGCCGTTTCCCACAAGCGCTCTCCTGAGCGGTAAACTGCGTTCGGCGTCAACACCGGTGTGTTTGGTCGTGACATGATCGCAGACAGACGAAAACCGGCCCGCAGATAATGCGGGCCGGCGCTTGTTTGCTGTTCGAATTGCGAATCTCTCGAAATCGACTAGCTCAGGTAGGACAACGGATCCATGTAGTTTCCGTTCTTTCGAACCTCAAAGTGCAGGTGCGGGCCAGTCGAATAGCCGGTGGAGCCCATCGGTCCGATGTACTCGCCCTGCGATACCTGCTGACCAACGCTCACCGGCGGCTGCTGCGCCATGTGCGCGTACCAGGTCACGTAGCCGTTGCCGTGGTCGATCGCGACTGCATAGCCGTAGCCGCCGGACCATCCGGAGACGATGACGGTTCCGCCATCAGCCGCGTGAATCGGCGTATTGACCTTGTTGGCCAAGTCGATGCCGGTGTGGCCGGTTGATCCGTACCATCCCGACGACTGAGAGAACGAGGTGTGACCGAATCGCTGGGTAAGGACTCCTTGAGCCGGCCAGATGAAGTTGCCATTGGCGACACCAGAGCTTGAGCTCTGCTGTGGCTCAGGATCCGGTTCCGCGGTCGCTTCCGGCGTTGGTTCGGGAGTAGGCTCGGGTGTCGGTTCCGGTTCGGGATCCGGTGCAGGCGCCTCTTCGACCACCTCGGCTTCACCGTTGTCCTGATAATCCGCAGACGCTTCCTCGACGACCGGCTCAATGCCGCCCGGAATGAAGAGCTCCTGGCCGATCGCGAGCGCGTCCGGGTTGGTGAGCCCATTGGGACCCCAGTCGATGATCGACTGAGCCGTGACGCTGTACCGATCGGCGATCGCGAGTAAGGTGTCGCCGGCTTGTACCTCAATGTAGATGCCTTCTGGCGCAGGTTCAGGTTCCGGCTCGGGCTCTGGCGCCGCTTCGCCGCTCGATTGGAGAGATGCATCCTGATCGTCCGCCGAAGATGCGTCGCTCGTCGCGCCAGACTGAGCCGGAGCCTCTGAGGATCCTGAGTCAGCCGGCTCCGGCGGCATTCCACCGGGAATCAGAAGCGACTGTCCCGCGTAAATGAGGTCCGGATCGGAAATCTGGTTCGGTTCATAGTTGATAATCGACGTCATCGAGACGCCGTACTGCGTTGCGATGCCGCGCAACGTGTCGCCTTCCTGCACCTCGACATAGATGCCGTCGGTTGGCGGGATGATCAATACGTCGCCTGGATAGATCAAGTCCGGATTGGCCAGGTTGTTGGCCCAGACGAGTGTTGACGTGCGGAGATTGAAGGATGCGGCAATGTTCTTGAGTTCATCGCCGGACTGAACGGTGTACTCGACGAACGAGGCTCGCTCGGAGTTGTCCCCGTCAGCATCGCCATCGTTTGTGGTCGCCTCGAGAACAGTGCCTGTGTCCAGGTGATCGCCCAGCGTGGCGAATTGCTGATAGTTCGAGCGATCAAGCGTTCCCTGCGACTCAGCGGCGCTCGCTGAGTTCGCACCGGTGGAGTAGATGCTCCCGGTTCCGACGGCAGCGACAGTCATCGCCAGCATGACTGGCTGACCAAGGCGCTTGCCGCTCAGCGAAACTGACAGAGGCGTGTATTCCTTCTGACGATGGATGATTGTTGGCGGCAGATCGCCCGGACGCGTGGGAACCCAGTACGACCCTGGCGGGCGTTGTCCGGCTGAGTCAACATTTGGGCGGGACTCTTTGCTGAAGGCGGATGGATGGAACCTGGAGGCCTGGCCTTCAACCGGCGCCGGCGTCGGTTGATCCGGGCGCCAGCCAAACTGTGCATTCAATGAATCAACGTCCTTCTGATTACGGTCGTTGTGCTTAACGCGATCTTCAGGGGCGTAGCCCATAGCTATCCCTTCCCTGCTCCCCAACACTCATGACGCGATTTCCCGTCTGGTTGTTTCCAACCATATGTGTCCCCGGTTGCCGTCCGCATGATACGTGTTGGCATGTCGTTGCGGTAGCATAGCAATTATCCGTCAATGCTACCAGGGGCAATTCTACACGAGATCTTCCGAGGCCTGTAGCAACTGCGTATAACTGTCAAGTTAAGCGTCGTACGTACGCGCGAATCCCGGTCGCCTCGAGAGGGCCGCTGCGAACGTACGACAAGGGTTGACAATCAGGCATTATGTTGAGGAGGGTAGTATATTCCTGCGATTGGCGCAACGAGCGCGATCGACAATGATTGTCCGAAACGAGGGCGCCCGCCTGGATGTCCAGGCGGGCGCCAGTTCAGTGATCACGCTGCGAACCGGGCTAGCTAGCTGCTTATCGCCTTCGGCGCGCTAATCTCGATTCGCCTGGCGCGCGCCTGTTCAGCTTTCGGCAGCCGCAGGGTCAGCACGCCCCACTCGAAGTGTGCTTCGATATCTTCGCTCTCCACCGGAGCCGGCAGTTGCACCGACTGGCTGAATTTGCCCGACCCGATTTCGCGTCGATACCAGGTCCACTGTCGCGCCTGTTCCTCGGGCACGTCATATCCGTAGGCGCCGGTGATGTGCAGTGTGTTCTGTTCCATGCTGACATCCAGGTCTTCCGGGCGCGTTCCCGGAATCAGGGCGTGCAACACGAACTCGTCGCCGGTGTCGTAGAGATCCACCGCAGGTCGGTATCCGCGGTTGACCGGCGCCGCGCGTCCGCCTTCTATCGTATCGCCGAAGACCCGGTCCATTTCGTTAAAGAGACGAGTGAACTCGGTCCACGGATGAAGACGCATTACCATGACACCTCACCTCCTTCTTGATGAGTGTGACACTGACGAATACCTCGCGCGCTCTCCAGACGGTTTTCCTGTCGTTCGAGCGGCTACCTTTCTTATGCGTATGATAA
>SKTL01000380.1 GCA_007122555.1 Thermomicrobiaceae bacterium
ACGCAGTTGACAATGCGGACGTTCCACACCGGTGGCGTTGCTGGTGAAGACATTACGACGGGTCTTCCCCGTGTAGAAGAACTTTTTGAGGCGCGGGAGCCGAAAGGTAAGGCGGTCATCGCCGAACGCTCCGGTGTTGCGAATATCGTCGAGGATGATGACGGCCGGAAGGTCGTGATCACGGAGGAAGAGCTGGTTACCGAACAGTTCGCGGTGCCGGACAACTTCAATCCAGCCATTTCCGATGGTGACGAAGTCGCTGTTGGCCAGGTCATCGCGCAGCCGGCCGATGACAGCGACGGCGATCCGGTTGTCGCAACGCTCGATGGAGTGGCTCACCTTGACGAGCAGACGATCATCGTTCGCCATGAAGGCGAGCAGCGAGTTGAGTATCCTGTCGCGATGTCGGCGAACATCCGGATTGACGATGGCGACTTCGTTGCCGCAGGAACGCAGCTTACCGACGGTAACCTTGATCCGCAGGAAGTGCTGGAGACGCTCGGCGCGTCCGCGGTGCAGAAGTACATCGTGGACGAGGTACAGAAGGTGTACAAGTCGCAGGGTGTCGTCACCAATGACAAGCATATCGAGGTGATCGTCCGCCAGATGCTGCGAAAGGTTGCGATCGAGCAGCCCGGCGATTCCGATCTGATGTTCGGTGAAATGATCGACCGGTTCCAGTTGAATCAGATCAACGAGGAGCTCATTGCTCAGGGGGGCGAGCCGGCGACTGCTCAGCAGGTGCTACTCGGAATCACCAAGGCGTCGCTGGCGACGGACAGTTTCCTCTCGGCCGCTTCCTTCCAGGAAACGACCCGGGTGCTGACCGAAGCTGCGATTCAGGGCAAGGTCGATCATCTTCGCGGCCTCAAAGAGAATGTCATCATCGGCAAGCTCATCCCGGCGGGCTCCGGCTGGCAGGTGCAGGAGCGCAAGCAGGCGGCTGCCCTGAGCGAGCAGAATGAAGCAAACATTGCGGCGATGTCCGACTCTGCCAGCGCCGCAACCGCCACGGTTGAGCCGGAAGTCGAACCGACAACCATCGAAGACGTGGAGGAACTCGTCTCCGAAGGTCGCCTGACTCGGGAGAACGTCGATCCGCTCGCCGCCACTGACGAGGCGATCGGGCTTCCTTCCGGAGATGGCGAAGAAGAATCCTCCGGCGAGGACGAATCAGCCGAAACCGACGAAGAAGCCTAGCAATTCAACGCGCCCGCCAGCCGGGCGGGCGCGTTGACAACACGGATAAGTATTGATAAACTACCCTCTTGTGGCCGTTTCTGGGCGGTCACATGCGCGAGGAACCGACTTCCTCACGAGATAGACGGCGCCGCAGCTGCGTCGAAGGCGCAGAGCACGGTTTTCAGCCGGGTATCTACGAAGGAGTTTCGATCGTGCCGACGATCAATCAATTGGTCCGTAAAGGGCGTAAGAAGGTCACAAAGAAGACCAAGGCGCCAGCGTTGCGATTTACGAACAACGCGCTGGGCCGCTACGCGGGTCGCTTGCGGCGGGGCAAAGGCTCACCGCAGAAGCGCGGTGTCTGTACCCAGGTACGCACCATGACCCCGAAGAAGCCCAACTCTGCACTGCGCAAAATTGCGCGTGTGCGGCTTACCAATGGCATGGAGGTTACCGCCTACATTCCAGGTGAGGGACATAACCTGCAGGAGCACTCGGTTGTGCTGATCCGCGGTGGGCGTGTCAAGGACTTGCCCGGCGTCAGGTATCACATTATCCGGGGCGCGCTCGACGCACGCGGTGTTGAAAACCGCAAGCAGGGGCGGTCCAAGTACGGAACCAAAAAGGCGAGCTAGAGCGCGGCAGTAACCGGATCTCATTCCGAATCTGCCGTGCTCACGGCTGTTAGACGCCTGACAACGATCGTACGGTACGGAAAGCGGGCTCACGAGACGAAAGTCGTAGTGACCGCTTTTTGCTGTGAAATGCGATTTGTTGAAGAACGACGTGACATTCGGTGTGAGTAGTGTCAGTGATCGCCTGAATCGTTGTCGAAGGATGATGTAAGCGCGGTCTGCGGGAAAGGTAGCTGAGAAACATGCCGAGACGGTCAAAGACTGAGCGTCGACCGGTGCAGCCGGATTCGCGATATGGCAGTGAGCTTCTGGCGCGATTCATCAATAAAGTGATGACTCGCGGCAAGAAGGGACTTGCCGAGCGGATCGTCTACGACGCACTGGAACTGGTTCAGGAACGCAGCGGACGCGAACCGCTGGAGGTGTTTCAGCAGGCGATTCAGAACGCGACACCGCTGCTTGAGGTCAAGCCCCGCCGTGTTGGTGGCGCGACCTATCAGGTTCCGGTTCAGATTGAGCCGCAGCGCCGGCAGTCGCTGGCCGTTCGCTGGCTGCTACAGGCCGCCCGCGCACGTTCAGGAAAATCGATGTCCGAAAAACTTGCCGGCGAACTGTTGGACGCCGCCAACAACACCGGAGTCACCATCAAACGGCGTGAGGATACGCACCGAATGGCCGAGGCGAACCGCGCCTTCGCTCATTACCGGTGGTAGGAGCATTCATATACACATTGCCGCTGAGCGGCGGAATGGGAACCTGCGACAACTATGAGTAGTACGTTGACGGAACGAACGCAACAACAGATTGTTGAGCTCCAGAAGACGAGAAACATCGGCATCATCGCACACATTGATGCCGGTAAGACGACGACGACGGAGCGTATTCTGTTCTACACCGGTCGCTTGCACAAGCTCGGTGAGACCCATGACGGCACGGCCGTGATGGACTGGATGGCGCAGGAGCGCGAGCGCGGTATTACGATTACGTCCGCGGCGACGACGTGCTTCTGGGGCGATCATCGCATTAACATCATTGATACCCCGGGCCATGTCGACTTCACCGTCGAGGTGGAGCGGTCATTGCGCGTGCTCGACGGTGGTGTCGTTGTGTTCGACGCCGTTGCCGGCGTGGAGCCGCAGTCCGAGACTGTCTGGCGTCAGGCTGACAAGTACAGCGTACCGCGCATCTGCTTCGTCAATAAGATGGACCGCACCGGAGCGAACTACTGGCGGACAGTCGAAATGATTGTCGATCGCCTCAAGGCCAATCCGGCGGTTATTCATATGCCGATCGGACAGGAAGAGCATTTCCGTGGCTTGATCGATCTCTTGTCGATGACGGCCTATCTCTATAACGATGATCTGGGCCAGGACATTGAAGTAACCGACGTTCCTGAAGAGCTTCGTGAAGAGGCGCTTCGGTATCGCGGTGAACTGATCGAGAAGATCGCCGAGTCCGACGAAGAGCTCATGATGCGCTATCTTGAGGACGACGAGATCGCAGAGGATGAGCTGAAGGTTGCGCTGCGTAACGCCACAATCGCGGGAGATCTGGTTCCGGTGCTGTGTGGCACAGCTTTGAAGAACAAAGGTGTTCAGCGCATGCTGGACGCCGTGATCGATTTCCTGCCTTCGCCTTTCGATGTTCCTCCGGTCAACGGGATCAACCCGAAGACCGAGGAACCGGAACAGCGGACTGTGGATGAGGATCAGCCGTTTTCTGCGCTGGCGTTCAAGATCGTGTCTGATCCGCACGTCGGTCGTCTGGCGTATGTGCGGGTCTATTCCGGAAAGCTCGCCGCCGGCACCTATACCTACAACTCGTCCAAGGGCGATCGCGAGCGAATCGGCCGGCTTCTGCGGATGCACTCCAACCATCGAGAAGAGGTGGATGAAGTGCACGCCGGTGATATCTGCGCCGTCATCGGACTGAAGAACACCTTTACCGGGGATACGCTCTGTGATCAGAATCACCCGATCACACTTGAGAACATTAGCTTCCCCGAGCCGGTGATCTCCGTTGCGGTTGAACCGAAGACCCGCGCCGACATGGACAAGATGGGCGTCGCGCTCGGTCGCCTTGCTGAAGAGGATCCGACGTTCCAGGTCCATACTGATGAGGATAGCGGTCAGACGATTATTCGCGGGATGGGTGAGCTTCACCTCGATGTGATTGTCGACCGCATGCTCCGCGAGTTCAAAGTTGGCGCGAACATTGGGCAGCCGCAAGTGGCGTTCAAAGAGACGATTACGAAGGATGCCCGCGTTGAAGGCCGGTTTGTCCGTCAGTCGGGTGGTCGTGGTCAGTATGGTCACGTCTGGCTGGAGGTTGAGCCGCTTGATCGTGGTGGCGGATTCGTGTTTGAGGACAAGATCGTCGGTGGCGTTATTCCGCGGGAATACATCGCGCCTGTTGAACAGGGTGTTCGCGAAACGCTGAATAGCGGCGGAGTGACCGGCCACCCGGTCGTCGATATCAAGGTCGCCTTGGTGGATGGTTCATACCACGAGGTGGATTCCAACGAGATGGCGTTCAAGGTTGCCGGGTCAATGGCAATCCGGGAGGCGCTCCGCGTTGGCAAGGCGATCGTTCTTGAGCCGGTAATGAAGGTCGAGGCCGTGACGCCCGAGGAATTCATGGGCGATGTCATGGGCGACCTCAGCTCCCGCCGTGGACGCATAGAAGGCATGGAAAACCGTGCTGGCGCCCAGGTTGTGAAGGCATTTGTGCCGCTGGCGAACATGTTCGGCTACGCGACGGATCTTCGATCCTCGACGCAAGGCCGGGCGAGCTACACGA
This sequence comes from Thermomicrobiaceae bacterium, assembly GCA_007122555.1. Lineage (GTDB taxonomy): Bacteria > Chloroflexota > Chloroflexia > Thermomicrobiales > Thermomicrobiaceae > SLMJ01. Next base: position 4,617 of record SKTL01000380.1, read on the forward strand.
TGGAATTCTCTCACTACGATCCGCTTCCAGAGAGCCTGGCGGCGGAACTTCGTGAGAAGGCTCAGCAGGGTTAGGTCGGACGTTCGGTTCCTAATGGTGAACCGAACCGAAGCGTAATGGAGGAAGAAGAACGTGGCGAAGAAGCAATTTGAGCGGACGAAGCCGCACGTAAACATCGGAACGATCGGGCACGTTGATCATGGTAAGACGACGCTGACGGCGGCGATCACCAAGACGTTGGGGTTGGCGGGCGCGGTGGCGTACCGGTCGTTTGATTCGATTGACAATGCGCCGGAAGAGCGGGAGCGCGGGATCACGATCGCGATTGCGCACGTGGAGTATGAGACGAGTGCGCGGCATTATGCGCACGT
>SKTL01000227.1 GCA_007122555.1 Thermomicrobiaceae bacterium
GAAATTGAGCAAGAGCAAGGGAATTTCGGCGCAGCGCTCGACCTTCTCGGGGAAGCCATATCCGTTTCTCGAGCGATCGGAGACCCGCTTCTGGCCGGGAACGCAGGGTTGTTTCACGTCCTGGCGTCATCAGGGTCCGGCGATCACGCCCGAGCAGTTGAAGACGCGATCAAGCTGGTCGAATCGCTTCAGGAATCCAACTCGCCGCCCAACCTGACCGCGCATGCCCTGAATGTCCTCGGGATCGCATTACTCGAGTCTGGCGAGTATCAGCGGGCCAGCGAGGCGTTTCGCGACAGCATCCGCTACGATCAGCACGATAGCTGGGTGCTCTCCCACACGATAAGCGGCCTGGCGCTCGCGGCGCATCACCTCGGGAGCGTCGAATGCGCTGCGAAACTCTGCGGGCTGGTGAACTCGCTTCGTACCCGACAGAACGCGGAGTTGCACGCGCCGGAACGCGATCTTCTCCAGCGGGCGATGACCGCCGCGCACCATACGCTTGGGGAAACCCGCTTCCGAACGGCGTTCGACCAGGGCCAGAATCTTTCACTGGCCCTGGGAGTTGCATTAGCTCAGGAGACCGCGGGTATCCTGGTGGATATTGACGAAACGGTCGCTCCGGACCAGAGCGGCGCGATCGATGCGCTGACCCCGCGCGAGCTTGAAGTGCTCCGATTGATCGCTCAGGGTTACCGCAACCGCGAGATCGCCGAACAGCTTTTCATCTCCCCGAAGACGGCCGACAACCATGTCAGCAACATCCTCGGCAAACTCGGCGTCTCCTCGCGAACCGAGGCCGCAAGATACGCCATCCAGCGGGGCATCGTCGATTCACGTTGACCTGTTCAATCCCGGCGCCAAGCAACCCGATCTCCGACTAGTTGACATATCGCGACGAAACAATCAGGATTGGCTTATCGGGTAGAACGAGTTTGATACCGAGCGTCCCATGAGCTTTTCCAATGACCGCGGGACCGCCTTCCATCTTCCGCATGCCCCAACCCGGCTGATCGGTCGGGATCGGGACATCGAGGCTGTCTCCGAACTCCTTCGGCAACCGGACGTGCAACTGGTCACGCTGACCGGGACGGGCGGCGTTGGCAAGACGCGCCTTGCAGTGGCGGTGTCAGAGAGGTTTCAATCTGACTTCCGGGACGGTGCATGTTTTGTCGAACTAGCCAGCCTTCGCGATTACCGACACGTTGTTTCGTCGATCGCCCAGGTGCTTGGAGTGCGCGAGCGCACCGACCAAACAATCCTGGAAGGTTTGAGATCAGCCATTCATGACCAGCAGCTTCTCCTTTTGCTCGATAATCTGGAGCATCTCACCGACGCGGCCAGCGATCTCGCTGCGTTGCTCTCCTCCTGCCCCCGGTTGACCCTTCTGATAACCAGCCGGGTTCCACTACGAATTCGAGCGGAGCGCGTCTTCACGGTGCAGCCGTTATCGACGACACGTCACGACTCGACGAAGCACCAAGAACCTGTTGTGAATGACGATGCGGTGGGGCTTTTCGTAGACCGGGCTCAGGCAATGGTTCCGGATTTCATGCTCACGGCCGAAAACTTCGGGCAGATCGCCGCTATCTGTGAACGGCTCGATGGTATTCCGCTCGCCATCGAGCTGGCCGCGTCACGAATCCGTCTCATACCACCTGACCAATTAAAGTCACGACTTGAGCAGCGTCTGCATGAACTTGACAACGGCCCCAGAGATCTGCCCGAGCGGCAGCAAACACTGAAACGGACGGTTGCCTGGAGCTACGACTTGCTCTCATCGGGGCAACAAATCGTTTTCCGGCGACTGGCGGCGTTCCAGGGACCGTGGTCGCTGGATGCGGCCGAGTATGTCACCGCTGACGATGTTAACGTTCCCGAGGCGGTCACGGCCTTACTCGATCACAACCTGGTGATTCGCGCCGGAGAGATCAATGGAATTCCGGTCTTCAGGATGCTGGAGACAATCCGCGAGTTCGCAGCAGAACTTCTTGCCGAACACAATGAGGAATTCGCATCGCACCGGCGCCACGCTGAGTGGATCCTCAAATCAGTCGAACTCCCGGGGTATGATTTCGGCGCAATGTCATCAACCGAGGCGAAACGATTGATGCCCGACGTTCGAGCCGCGATTGACTGGATGACGGAGCGCGGGGGACCTGAATACGACCCGAGTCTCGCAATTATCCTTCGGAGCGCCGCGCGGATCGCATTCTCATCTCTGTTTTCATCGTTGAATGAAGCGGCGAACCTGATCGAACCAATGGTTGAGCGAACAAGGGATGAAGTCAGTCTTTCCCGAGTAAGCGCGCTGGAGCTGTCCGGTTGGCTGCATGGTCTGCGTGGCGACGCAGAGAGGGAATCCGCCTGCGTCCTGGAAGCAGTCTCCATCGCCACATCGCATGGACCTTCATCTGAGCTTTCATACAGCCTGGCGCGGTTAGGGCAGATCAGGCAACAGCAGGGAGCTTACGAGGACGCAATGCAGCAACTCGAGGAGGCCCTTGCGATCGCAGACAACCTGGGGGATGATTTTCAATCCGGATTCATTTTGATGTTCATCGCGTTGTGCGCATCTGCGACCGGCAACCACCAACGCTCGATCCGCGACGCTGAGCGAAGCGTTAATATCCTGAGAAGAACCGGGGCATCGCCCTTCATGCAGGCGCATAGCTGGAACACGCTGGGAATCGTGCGTTCGGCAGCAGGGGAGCTAAGCGGAGCCGCGCCCGCATTCGAGCGCGCGATCAGGGCTGACGATAACAGGTGGACGGTGGCGCTTTCATGTGTTGGGCTCGAACGTCTCGCGCTAAACCATGGTGACGCGGGGAGCTCCGCGAAATTGGGCGGATTCGTGGACGCTCTTTGCACCAGGCTCAACGCCTTTCTGCTGATTCCGGAGCGTTACATCCACCGCGACATGCTCGCCAGCGCAAATGAATTGCTGGGCGACGAGCGCTTCCAGCGCCACTATCAGGCTGGCCGGCGCATGACGCTAAACCAGGGGATTGACTTCGCTCTTGAAACCGCTGCGCAGATCCGTGATCACGGAAGCAATATGAATCAGTTCGGTACCGATCCATCCGACACGCTCACCAGGCGCGAACGCGAAGTGCTCCGTCTGATTGCTCAAGGCCACCGCAACCGCGAGATCGCCGAACAGCTCTTCATCTCCCCGAAAACCGCCGACAACCATGTCAGCAACATCCTCGGCAAACTCGGCGTCTCCTCGCGAACCGAGGCCGCAAGATACGCCAACCAGCGGGGCATCGTCGATTCGCTCGACACCTGAGCCTCCCGCCCCGTCTGGGTATACCCCTGGATGGCTCCATCGACGAATCTAGGCGCCTCGCTCGATCGGAAATAGGCAGCTCTCCTCATGTTCCAGCTCCACTGTCTCGCTAGGCTGAAAGCACACAGCACAACGGCCATGGCTGAGGCGATATAGCGAGTGCTCAACTGCAGGATAGTCGAGTCAGGATTAGGGAGCGAGCCATGCGGACGACTATTGAAACGACAACCGGTCATTGCCTCGCGCGTATCCAGCGCCCGGCGCGAACCCTTGCGATTGCGCTGATGATAATCGCAATGACGGCACTCGTCATGAATACGGCGTTCGCATCAGAACATGATGATTCGGAGAGCGCCGCAGCGGCGAGTTTCGACGCACCGCTGCGCGTGATTGACCGCGCGGATATGATCTCGCGACTGATGAACGGCGAGATATCTACATATTCAGTTGGAGAGGATGTTGGTCAAACTCAGGTGATGGACCGGGCCGACACGATCGCGTCCCTGAGCGACCTCGACCCGGCCGGACCGGTTAGCGCTGGAGGCGAACTCCGCTCGATCGATATCGCCGATATGATCAACGCGCTGGAACACAAATCAGGGGATGAAGAATCGGACGGTTCAGACACGCCCGTGCGCTTGCCGCGACACTAACGAGACGGTGAACGCCTCATCATTTCGTCATAACGGAAGCCCGGCGATGACAAACACCGCCGGGCTTTCGCACTCGCACACTGGTTCAACAACCAGCCATCTGGCTGGGATTAGTTCGCCGGAACGCCAGCCAGCGACTTGGCAATCGCCTCGTTGAATGCCGGAATATCCGGTGGCGTTCGCGAGGTAATCAGGTTCTCATCAATGGTGACTTCTTCATCGACATAGTTGGCGCCAGCGTTCTTGACGTCGTCCGCGATGGTCTTGACGCACGTGATCGTCTTGCCGCGAAGCACTTCCGCCGAGATCAGCAGCTGCGGTCCGTGACAGATCGATGCTACCGGCTTACCCGATTCCACGAACTTGCGGGTGAAGTTCACCGCGCTGTCGTGAATGCGAAGCTGCTCGGGCGCGCCGCCACCCGGGATCACCAGCGCATCGAACTGGTCAACCGTGACATTGTCAACCGTCGCGTCCGGCTTCAGCGTTGCGCCCTTTTTGCCGGCGACTTCATCAGTGGTGACGCCGATCACGGTCACGGTCGCGCCGTGCTCTTCAAGATACTTCTTGGGGTCCACGGCTTCGGAATCTTCGAAACCGCGAGCGACGATCATGGCGACATTCTTGCCTTTGAGGTCTGGCATCGCGCGATCCTTCCTTGAGTTCGGCTATCGGTCGTTCAGATGTGTAAAGCCCATCTGCTGATAATTTCCGCACTGTCCGTGCCACGCACGACAGTATAGTTGACAACACCCGCAAATTCGATATGATTCCCGTAACAATACGAGTAGGTACTGACCGGGGGCTTGGGCGAGCCAGGCTGAGAGGGTAACCAGCAGCCGTTACCGACCGGAGAACCTGACCTGGGTAATGCCAGCGTAGGGACACAACCTTGATCGATGATCAACACGCTGTCACCTTCCGGCAGCGTGTTCCGTGTATCCAGCGCATGCATCAGCAACCCGGTCTCAGGCTCTCCCCGCCCCAAACGATCAGGGAAAGGCGGCTGATTATGCCCGACACGAGCCGCGAGA
>SKTL01000324.1 GCA_007122555.1 Thermomicrobiaceae bacterium
GGTCCGGGACCAGTCCGGCGGCCCAGGCGCGGGCCAGTGTCCGGAGATTGAACCCGGCCGCGAGCAGGTTCCACTCGGCGCGCACGTGCGCCAACCCACGCAGATGGAACCGCCTGAGGCCAAGCTGTTCCTTGATGATGCCGAAGACCGGTTCCACCAGACTCTTGCGCCTGGCCGAAAGCGCCTGAGCCTGCTCAGTCTGCATCCAGGCTCGATGCTGGCGTAACGCCACATGTTCCTGCCGCAACTCCAGCTCTCGCCCGTGTCGCCAATTCGTCGTGCAGATCCCGAACGCCGAACACGCCCGGCAGGTCGCCGCCTCCGGCCGATACACCCGCACCGGCGCCTGGTCACGGCGATGCTTCTGGCCCCGGTATGACAACGGCTGGCCCTGCGGGCAGGTAACGGTGTCCGTCTCGGCGTCGTAGGCGAACTGGCTGCCATGGTAGGGATCAGCAATTCGTCTCTGGCCCTGACTGTCCGGCATCACCACCACCTGCCCCTGCCGGGCACAAGCGGCCACGGTCGCCGTGCTGTGGTAGCCGCCATCGGCCGCCAGGACCGACGGCGCACTCCCGAGATTGGCCCGGCTCAGCTCCAGCATCGGCCCCAGCTGCCCATGGTCATCCTGGGCGCTGATGACATCGGCGGCCACCATCAGTAGCCCACCCGTCTGATCCGGACCAAGATCGGCGCGGACGACCCCGGCCTGGGCGTTGTAACCGGTTACATAGCCCTGTTGGGTCTTGTGCACCCGGGCATCCGGGTCGGTCAGGTTCACCCGCTGGGCTCCATCCGCATCAGTAACCCGCTCCTGGGCGGCGGCGATCCGCTCGCGCAGTGCCTGCATCGTCTGCAGGTCGGCCGGCAACCGGGGCGCCGAGGTCTCGGCATCCGCATCGGCATTGACCGCGTCCAGTTCCGCGATGACCTCCTCGGTCCGGGCCTGCAACTGCGTCAACTCGGCGGCGGTCATCGTCCGGTCCCGCCGGGCGTTGCCGGCGACCTTCGAGCCGTCCACCGCCAGCAGCGCCAGATCGACCAGCCCCGCCTCGACCGCCGTCGTCACTGTCTTGTGGACCAGCCGGGCAATCTCACCCCGGTGCGCCCGGTAGAATCGCCACAGCGTGTTGTGATCCGGGACCGTATTGCCCGTCAGCCACCGAAAGCTGATCTGATCCCGACAGGCTCGTTCCAGCTCACGACAGGACCGGATCCCATCCATCACCCCGGCCAGCCAGACCGACAACAATAGCCGGGCATCATAGGCCGGCGCCCCGCGCTGTTCCCCTTCCGGGACAATCCCCAGCTCCAGCCATTCCTCCCGACTCAACCCATCCACAAACACCGCCACGAAGCGGATCGGATGATCGGCCGGCACCCACTCATCGATCGCGGGCGGCATCAGATAGGTCTGCTCCCGATTGAAGCTGCGGCGTGGCATAGTGAACCTCTCAGCGCTCATTGCGATCTGACCGAACAGCTCCATTTTATCCGCAATTCCTCATTCGCAGGGGGTTTCTGAGACAGGCTCCAGGGCCCTCCCCTACCAGCTTGTTGCGCCTGACTTCGGGAGGGCGCGGGGCCCTCCCGACCAGTTCGTTCCTATTGGCCTGCCATTGGCTGTCGCCCTAGCTCTGGCTATCCTGAATCGCCTGCCAGACTCGCTCCGGCGTCATGGGCACGTCCATGTGGTTGACGCCGAACGGCTCTAGCGCATCGATCACCGCGTTGGCGACCGCCGGCGTCGAGCCAATCGTCGCCGCTTCGCCGATTCCCTTGGAGCCCATCGGGTTGATTGGCGTGGTTGTCACCGTCTCGTCGGTCGAGAAGTTGATAAGGTGATGCGCCTTCGGAATCGCATAGTCCATCAGCGACCCGGAGAGAATCTGACCGCCTTCGTCGTAGTGGAGCTCCTCATACAGCGCCTGGGCGATACCCTGGGCCAGACCTCCATGCACCTGGCCTTCAACCAGCTGCGGGCTGATGCGCGGACCGCAATCGTCGACCGAGAAGTACTTGAGCAGGTCAACGTGACCGGTGTCCGGGTCGACTTCAACGAGCGCGATGTGGGTGCCGAACGGGAAGGTCTCATCAGCCGGCGAGAAGTAGTCGGTTGATTCGAGACCGGCATCCATACCGTCCGGCAAGTCGCCGTCGTAGGCAGTATCGGCGATCTCGGTCAGCGTGACGGACTGATCCGGCGATCCTTTGACCCGGTACTTGCCATCCTCGAGTTCGATATCATCGATCGATGCTTCCAGCATATGCGCGGCGATGCGCGTCGCCTTCTCATAGATCTTGTCGAGCGACATCGAGATTGCGCCGCCGCCGACGGCCAGTCCACGGCTCCCCATGGTGCCGCGTCCGATCGGCGTGTTTCCGGTATCGCCGTGATGGACGAAGATGTTCTCGAAGTCCGCTCCAAGCCGGTCGGCCGCCATCTGGGCGAAAGTCGTTTCCTGTCCCTGGCCGTGCGGCGAAATCCCGGTGAAGACGCGAACCGCGCCACCTGGGTCTACCCGGATCTGCGAGCTCTCGTTCGGACCGAAGCCGCAGATCTCGACGTAGGACGCCATCCCGATGCCGAGATAGCGGCCCTGTTTGCGGGCTTCTTCCTGCTCTTTGCGAAGTTCGCTGTAGTTCGAGATCTCCAGCGCCTTGGTCAGGGCTTTGTCATATTCGCCGGTGTCGTATCGCTCGCCGACGGTCGTGGTGTACGGGAATTTCTCCGGCGGAATGAAGTTCTTGCGGCGAACTTCTACCGGGTCCATGCCTGTTTCGTCAGCAATGAGGTCCATCACGCGCTCAATGTAGTACGCCGCCTCCGGTCGACCGGCGCCCCGATAGGCGCTGACCGCCATCGTGTTTGTGAAGACAGCGTCGATCTTCGCGTCGACCGCCGGCACTTCATAGCAGCCACAGGACATGAGAACGGTGAAGTTCTTGATGCCCGAGCCTCGGTCATAGGCCCCGGCGGCGTGCAGGACGTTCATCTTCAATCCGCGGATCGTGCCGTCGCTGTCAGCCGCAGCCTCGACGTATGCAATCTGATCACGCCCATGGTGCGTGGTGGCCATGTGCTCCGAGCGGGTCTCGATCCACTTGACCGGTCGACCAAGCTGGCGAGCGAGACCAGCGATCAGGAAGTCTTCGGGGTAGTCGCCAATCTTCACGCCAAAACCGCCGCCGACTTCCGGAGCAATCACGCGAAGCTGGCTTGTGGAGATCCCGAGCGCCGGAGCAAGCTCGGCGCGGTTGTTGTGCGGGGCCTGAGTTGACTGCCAGACGGTCAGACCACCGCTGAGCGGATCCGGCGCCGCAACGATCCCGCGAGTTTCCATCGAAACGCCGGAGAGTCGCTGGCTCCGAATACGCGCCTTCACCTTGACTGGAGCATTGGCGAAGGCGGCGTCAATATCGCCAGCCTGCTTTTCAAACGACGCCGAAATGTTTCCCGGTTTGTCCTCATACAGCTGTGGAGCGCCTTCTTCGATCGCTTGGTCCATGTCAGTGACCGCGGGAAGGGGATCGTAGTCAACCATGATCGCGTCAGCCGCGTCACGGGCCTGGATCTCGGTCTCAGCAACAACGGCGGCAATCGGTTCGCCGACGTAGCGCACGCGGCCGATCGCCAGCGGGAACTTCGAAATATCGGTGGACGCCTCAACGCCTGGCGACGTTCCCGGACCGGCTGCGTTGGCTGGATTGACGACAGCAGAGGCTTCCGCGCCGACAATGACTTCGTGGACGCCCGGCATGTCCTTCGCCGCGCTCGTATCGATGTTCTTGATGTCGGCATGGGCGTACTGACTTCGAACAAACGCAACGTGCAGCATCCCGGCGAGATGCAGATCGCCAACGTAGGTCGATTTCCCGGTAATCAGACGAGGATCTTCTTTTCTGCGAACTTTCGCTCCGACGTAACGACTGAGTACCATAGACTCTCCCTTTCTTCCCGACTGGTTGACCACTGCGGGCAACCGCGCTCGGCCACAGCTTCGTTTTCACTCACTTTGGTTCATTGTAACCGGGGTTCTGTATCCCGTCGACGGGTCGCTGTTCACGAAACCGTGCAGCGGTCTACCCGGGGTGCTCCGGTACTGGTTCGTACCGCACTACCTGTGCCGTTGAGGGGCCCTTGACATTTCTATCCTTTATCGTATACTCGTCAGCGTATATACGGAAAGGGTTACACGATGACGGATAAACGGTCAGTCTCAAATCCACTCGCCCTCGCGGTGCTCGCCCTCTTGTTCGAGCGGCCGATGCATCCGTACGAGATGGCGACAACGCTGCGCGAACGAGAGAAAGAGCAGAGCATCAAACTCCGCTTCGGCTCACTGTATTCGGTGATTGATCGACTTCAGGAGGAAGGTCTGATTCGGGCCGGCGAACGGGTGCGTGAAGGCAAACGTCCCGAGCGGACCGTCTATCACATCACTGAAAACGGGACGGCCGAGATGCGGGATTGGTTGCGAGATCTGGTCAGTACGCCAGCCAAGGAATATCCGCAGTTCGAGGCTGCCCTGTCGCTGCTCCCAGTGCTCCCGCCCGATGAAGCAATGGAGATGCTGGAGCTGCGGGTCGAACTGCTCGACGCGATGCTCGAAGAGATCGACGCCAGGCACGAAAAGGCGTCTGAGATGGCGGTCCCCGAACTGTTCATGATCGAGTCCGACTACCGACGGGCAATGATCGAGTGCGAGATCAACTGGATCAAGACGACGCTGGATCGGATGTCAGACGAGTCGTGGGCGGATGTCGTTCTCATGGAAGGAATCCCTACCTGGAGGCAGATGCACGAGATGCGGGGAGGAGGAGATCGGTTGGACACATGATTAGGAGTTAGCCACTGGCGGCGTGCGGCAACACCCGCCAGCGGCGTGAGACCTGAACCGGTTCCGCGGAGCGAAACCTGAGACTCAGGGTACCCGCCTGAAGGATAGTCTGGTCGACCTCCGCATGCCA
>SKTL01000013.1 GCA_007122555.1 Thermomicrobiaceae bacterium
CTCTCGCCGCCGTGCACGTTCGGGCAGGAGATGTTGATCGTGTAGAAATCGCCGACATTGGCGTCGACAAGCTTCTGGAGCGACGTCGCGTAGTCCTCGATACCTTCTTCCAGCCCGACAGCCAGATCGTCATTCGTCCGGGCGATGCTCACGCCGAGGACGAAACCGGGTTCTCTGGGCGTCTGCTTCATCTTCTGAATGAACGCGTCGACGCCGTCGTTCTTCAATCCCTTGCTGACGACCAGGGCTCCGGATCTTACGCAGCGTCGCAAGCGGGGCGGCTGGTTGCCATCGCAGTAACGCGCCGTGATCGATCCAATCTCGTCGCCGCCAAAGCCGACGCTCGGGAGAATTCTCGTGAGCCGTCCGTTGTAGTCAAACCCGGCTGCGAGCGCTACTGGCGTGTGATAGCGGATTCCGTCGACCGTTTTCGAGATATCCGGTCCAGTGTATCGATACGCCATGCCGATCAGTCCGCGCGTCACGGTGAACGAGCCGAGGATCTCGCCGGCGCTGACGAAGACGTCATGCACCAGTTCAGGATCGAACTTGAACAGAATCGGTTTGAGTGCTCGTTTGTACAGCGTTTTCATAACCACCATCGTGAGGCCTCCGGTTCCATTGGGGTGACCGAGCAGCCGCAGCACGCTCCTGCGTCGGCTGCTCCACTACCAAGCCTAACCGAAACGAGTTAACTGGCGGTTAAGGGCAATGCGCGGATGTCACAGAACCGTGACGATCGCGTTCGGCTATCAGGACCGGCGTGCTATTCCACTCCCCGAAGACCTCCTCCACGATTGAACCAGTGTGATCGTCTTTCTTGAGAGATATGTCCGACCATGACGCTGAGACGCAAACTCGTCATCGGGGTGATCGCAACCGTGTTGTCGCTGCAGTTCGTGATTCCCTCTGTTCAGTATTTCTCGGATGGCGCGAATCGGTGGGGCTGGCAGATGTACTCCCGTGTTTCACTGCAGCCGGAAATCATCGCGGTCACCGCGGACGGCGACCGTCGCGAAGTCGACCTTTCTCGTTACGTGTTTCACATGCGCTCTGAGCTTCGAGTCGATGCCGAAATGCTCGACCAGCTTTGCGCGATGCTTCCGGACGCCAATAGCTTCGAGTTGATCCACCACGAAGACGCGACAGAGACCGAGATGTTTCAGTGCTCAGGATAAACGAGCTGCTTGAACAGCGTGTTCCCGCTGGACCGCTCGGCATTGCCAGGATCGTCCTCGGCCTTGCCGCGGTCCTCAAGGGTGTTGTGACCGCCGCGAGTGTCAATGCCTACCAGAACGAGAACGTGCTGCGGTTCCCGTACACCTCGCTGGAGCTGTCGACTCCGGCAGGAACCTTCGCAACTGCGATCAGCCTCTTCTGGATCATCTTCGCGCTGTTCTTCATGGTCGGGTTCGGCTCCAGAGTTTCCGGCGCATTTCTGTCGGTCATGATCTTTCTGGTGATCGGTATCGACCAGCAGTTCTACAGCAACCACCTGTACCTGATGGGAACGCTGGTCGCGTTGATGACGATCGCTGACGCCGGCAGAAGTTACAGCATTGACGCCCGTCGATCCGGAGCGAACGAACCTGCGACGGTTCCTCGCTGGGCGGCGACGTTGATCATGCTGCAGCTGACCAGCGTCTATCTCTTCGCAGCATTGACCAAGGTCAACGAAGGCTTTCTCTCGGGCGCCGTGATGGAAAGCGCCTTCGAGCCATCCATGCTCGAGCGCGTGGAGCGGCTGATGCCGCTTACTGCGCTTGCGCCACTGGCGGTGACGACCGAGCTGTTCCTGGCGTTCGCATTCTGGCATCAGCGAACCCGGTTTATGGCGCTTCCGGTTGCGCTGGGGTTTCACGCGCTGAACGTCGTTATCATGGGCCGGGGCGGTGCGTTCAACCTGTCGATCTTCGCGCTGGTCATGTTATCGATGATGCTGGTCTTCTTCACACGCGAGTCGGCGACGGTTCAGTCGGTTCAGAAGGACGAACGCCCCGCCGGCGGGGCGGGGCGTCCAACGGAACTGGTTATGCAACATGGCGAGTCAGGATGATTGAGCCGTGTTTGTGGCGTTTCCATTCGATGGCGTTCCTCGCAACGCGTTTTCGTCGTTCACCATCTTGCGGAATTCCTGCTCCATTGCCTTGCGGGTAGCTTCTTCAGCCTCTGCGCGGGCCTGTTTGCTTTCCTCGATGCGCTGATTGATCGTCGCTTTGAGTTCTTCACCGCTCTTCGGGGTCAGCAACATGGCCGCGCCAGCTCCGATTGCCGCGCCGACCGCGCCGCCAAGCGCGAATTTGAACAATCCTGTCAGGAAACCCATACTTACTTCCTCGATCCCTGAATGATCGCAAATAGTACTGTCGCCAGTACCGCAAAGATCGCGCCGACAACAGCAGCAACCGGAACCGTGACGATCGCCCTGGCCTCACCGGTCAGTCCGCCAGTGATGACCAGAAACGCAGTCGAGCCTTCTTCCATTGTCGTGTCGTGACTCTGCACCAGCATGGCTGAACTTTTCACCATACGCAGATGCGCGGCGTCGACGTGAACCGCGGCGCTCTCCTGCATGACCGACTTGTCGCTCTCGACCGACACCGCGGCGCTCTTTTCCATCTGAACGCTCCCGGCTTCAATGCTGGACGCCTTGCTCATTTTGAGCGTGACGCGATCGCCGCGGACATGCTGGGCGCTGCTCTGATCCAGCAGGACGGTTTCCCCTTCGATTCGGTCGGCCTCAACCATGGTGGCTTTCGTGGCGTCGGTCGGTACATTACCGGCGGGCTGTTTCCAGGTCGTCTGTTCGACCCCTGCCTCGGGGTTGTGATCAGATGTAGACATGATCAAGCACTCCTGCCTTATTGCGGCCTGGCGAACGGTGCGAAATGCGCGTGCATTTCGATTGTCTGACGGCAAGAATCATACTACGGGCCGGTTCGAACCCCTGTCAAACAGAACCGCAACGGTTGCGATCTGGCACACGACGTGCGGTGGGAGAAACGTCACAAGCCGAAGGAAACGCACCCCTGATTGCGTAATCTTGGTGTACCATTGGTGTCGAAGATACTGGCCGGGACGAGACCGGCAGGTGGAGCACGCTCGTAAACGGAATTGCGAGACGCTTCACAGCCAGCATCCGTCCGGCGATTGGTAGGGAGAACCGTGCACGCAGGTTCGGTCCCAGGTCAACATTCCCCCGAGCAAGCCGGCTGTGCAGCCGTCCCCCAACCCCTGTGCAGTAAAGACAGGAACGAGCGCCCAGGCTGCGCGCGACCCCTAGCGGTCGCGCGTTCGTGTATGGGTGGCCTCAACCTAGATAGGCGGGTGTCGTCCGATGACTATTGAAACATTGTTTCATGGCCCGAACTCCGGGTACGTCCTTGAACTCTATGAGCGTTACACCCGGGATCCGGAATCGGTGGACCCGGTAACCAGGAGCCTTTTCGAACGGTGGACGCCGGAGAGCGGTAATGGCGCGGCGCCGGCCGCGATGCCTGCTGCGGCGGGGATCGATGTTGCAAAGCTGATGGCCGCAGGAAATCTTGCCCGTGCAATTCGTCGGGTCGGCCACCGCGCCGCAAGGCTGGATCCCCTCGGCAGCGACCCGCCCGGCGATCCGCAGCTCGATCCGTCATCCCATGGACTCTCGGAAGCTGATCTGCAGGCGCTGCCCGCAGAGGCTGTTGGCGGGCCGATCGCCACCCGGGCTAATTCCGCTCTCGACGCGATCAATCAGCTTCGCGATCGCTATTGCCAGACCACCGGCTACGACTTCGAGCACGTGCACGACCCCGATGAGCGGGCGTGGCTGCAGGCTGCGGCGGAGACGAACCAGATTGTTTCCCCGCTTGATGTTGAAGAAAAGCGGGATCTGCTCGAAACGCTGACCGACGTCGAGGCGTACGAGAAGTTCATTCACCGGGCCTTCGTTGGAGCCAAGCGGTTTTCCGTCGAGGGCAATGACATGCTGGTGGCGATGATCGAGGACGTCGTTCGGAGAGCGGCAACCGACCGAATCCCAAATGTGATGATTGGGATGGCTCACCGCGGCCGGGTGAATACGCTGGTGCACATTCTCGGCAAGAGCTACGAGCAAAGCATCGCTCAGTTCGCAGGCAAAGGACTGTTCCACGATTCCGACGCCGGCTGGACCGGGGACGTGAAGTATCACCTCGGCTGGGACCGGGAAGCCGGCGAACTTGACGTTCGCGTGCGGATGGCGTCCAACCCGAGTCATCTGGAGTTTGTCAATCCCGTGGTCGCCGGGATGACGCGCGCCGTGCAGGACAAACGGGATACCGGCGGCGCTCCTGAACAGGACACCTCGCAGGGGATTCCGGTGCTGGTTCACGGCGACGCCGCCTTCCCCGGCGAGGGCGTCGTCACCGAGTCGTTGAACCTGTCGCTGATCCCCGGCTACACGGTAGGCGGATCGCTGCACATCATCGCCAACAACCAGCTCGGATATACGACCGAATCCTGGCAATCCCGCTCCACGATGTATCCGAGCGATGTTGCGCGCGGGTATGAAATTCCGATTCTGCATGTGAACGCGGATGATCCGGAAGCCGCAATGGCGGCCATCAGGATCGCCTATGCCTACCGGCAACGATTCCAGAAGGATTTCCTTATCGACCTGGTCGGGTACCGACGCTGGGGTCACAACGAAGGCGACGAACCAGCGTTCACGCAGCCGCGTCTCTACGCGCAGATCAGCAAACACCCGACCGTGCGCGAGATCTGGGCGACCAGGCTTGACGAAGAGGGTGTCGTGCCGAAGTCGCACGCTGATGAGATTGACAAAGAAGCCGTCGCCAACCTGACCGAGATCAAGAAGCGCATCGATCAGGACGATTATGAACCCCCCGCCCCGCCCAAGCTGGTCGAGTCCAACAGCAACGGGCGGGTGAAGTCGGTCGAGACCGGCGTTGCCGAGGATGTCCTGCGGGC
>SKTL01000376.1 GCA_007122555.1 Thermomicrobiaceae bacterium
AATGCCATGAAGTGCTCGAAGACGCCTGGCGAGACGAGAACGATGACGTTCGGTTTCTGTATCAGGGCATTCTGCAGATTGGCGTCGCATTTCATCATCTTGGCAACGATAACTGGCGGGGCGCGGTGGGGTTGATGACGCGCGGTATCGAGAATGTCGCTCGCTTCCAGCCGGTCTGTATGGGTGTCCAGACCGGGAAGCTGGTTAACGAAGCCCGGGCCTGTCTGGTCATGTTCCACGAGATCGGCCCGGATGGTGTTGATCGGTTCGACTGGTCGCTGGTTCCGCGGATCGACGTTGAAACGCGTTAGGCGCTGAGTCGCGCCCCAGCGGATCGATCCAGCGCAAAGGTCACTGTTCCACGGGAATCTCGCAGGATCTGCGACGGAGTTTCCTGAACGTTGAGTGGACCCACCACGGCGCGATGGACCGCCTCGGCCTTGTCGTCGCCGGTCGCCATCAGGATCGTCTGCCGGGCAGCCTGCAGCAGCGGAATGGTGAAGGTGATTCGCATCGACTCCTGCTGGGGTACCCAGTTCTCGACGACCAATCGATGAGCGACCTCGAGCGCTTTGGTTCCGGGAAAGAGCGACGCGGTGTGGCCATCTCCGCCGATGCCCAGGAGCACAAGATCGAAGGCCGGAATCTCGTCGTTTGCTGGAGCCAGTAGGCTGCGGATCGAAAACTCGTAGGAACGCGCCGCCTCGGACGCATCCAGATGCGTTGGGACGGCATAGACCTGTTCGTCTGGCGCAGCGACGTGGTCGAGCAGCGCTTCCCGCGCCATTCGATAGTTTGAATCGGGATGATCCAGCGGGACGCAGCGCTCATCACTCAGAAAAAGGTGCAGTCGAGACCAGTCGACCTGATCGCAAAAGCGGTCGCTGGCGAGCAGCTGGTACAGGCGTTTCGGCGTTGATCCTCCGGCAAGCGCGATGACGCACCTGCCGTCTCGCGAGATCGATTTCTGACAGATTTCGACGAATCGATTGGCAACATCCGTAGCGAGCTGGTCTGCGTCGTCAAAAACCTCGGTCTGAATCGCCGTCATGTCGCCTCCAGGTTCTGGAAGAAGTCCAGGGTTTCAATTGCTTTTTCAAGAGATGCGTCGAACACGTGATCACGCGTTGTCGCCTCCAGTACGGGAACCAGGAGCGCTTCATCCGGCAGCAGCGGATGGTGAACGGCATGATGTGTGGCGCTGTCAGCGCCAGAGCGCGCGTGCATCCGGATGAGCGACGATTCCCGGCTCCGGCTGAGTGACAGCGTGCTGGAATCACCTTCCTCCTGATGGGCGGACATGCTCATGGCGAGCAGGTGGCCCGCCCAGGCTCCGTGATCGGGGCGTGTTCGGATAATGATCCGGACGTGTTCGCCTGAATGGTCCCGCATTCCAATGTACCAGCGATCCTTCCGGGTCCGGCGAGCTGAAAATGGGGTCCAGTTCAGGCAATGCGCCAGCCAGGACGCAAACATCATCGCCTGGATCGGCAATGCGTGCCCGTCAATGCGGCCAGCATCAATCTCGACTTCCCGGATGCAGGTTAGCGCCCACTGAGCGGAACGGATATCGAAGAACTGGGCCGTCAGTTCGCGCCAGGGTTGCAGGCGCTGCCAGTTCAGATCGGCGATAACCGTCCGGGCGGGAAGCTGCGCCTGGAGATCAGACAGCGATTGCAGCTCCTGCGTTGATCCGAGGAGCAGTGAGTCGATGACCGTAAGGTTTGACGCGCGCGCCAACGCAACGAATGATGGATCCGCGATTGCGGGCCTGCCTGGCCACCAGAGGTAGGCGGGAAGCTCGGGAATGATCAGCGGCTGAACCAGCGACGCGAGCTGCCGGTACATCTGGCGATTCACCGGAATGCGGATTCGCTCTATGCAGGGCGCGGCCGGCCCATCGCCGTCAGCCTCACAGGTCGCGTAAATGGCGGGCGAGAGCCGGCTCTTGTCACTTCCCGAAACCCGGTTGAACAGAATAACGCGGCACGGATGGATTTGCGAGAGATGCTCCGAAGCTCGTTGCGCATGCGCCGCATCCTCGTCATCGTTCGCGACGATGATGAGATTGAGCACGCTGGCCCGGGTGGCGAGACTGGTGATCGGGTCCGCCCCGCGAGCATCTGGATGCCACAGCTGCGCGATTTCCCGTTCGATCGCTTCCAGATCGAGCGCGGTATCGGGATCAAACTGGTTCGAATACCGATCGCTGGCGCCATTCATGATGCCCTCTTTTCGGGAATGCTGCCCGTACCTAGGGCTGTCGCCACAGCCGTCCGTCACGCGCCATGAAGTCGTCGGCTTCGTCCGGTCCCCAGGTGCCCGCCGGATACATTGGCAGGGTGGAGATGCCCGAACGTTCCCATCCCTCGAGGATCTGCGTGATCGGCTCCCAGGATGCTTCTATTCCATCTCGGCGCGGGAACAGCGTCGAATCTCCGAGCATGCAATCGAGGAGCAGACGCTCATAGGCGTCCGGTGATTCGACCAGAAACGATGTTCCGTAAAGGAAGCCCATGTTTACCGAACGCAAGCGCATGCTCGGACCGGGAACCTTCGCGTTTGTCTTCAACGTGATTCCTTCGTCCGGTTGTATTCTAATGGCTAGCACATTCGGTTCCAGCGATTCCGTCACGCTCGTCTCAAATGGCGGGTGGGGAGCTTTGTGAAACTGAATCGCGATCTCGGAAACCCGTCGCGGCAGGTGTTTTCCGGTGCGCAGGTAAAACGGCACGCCTGCCCAGCGCCAGTTGTCGATAAACAGTTTCAGCGCGACGAACGTTTCCGTCACGGACTGCGGATCCACTCGCGATTCATCGCGATAACTGGGATACGGATTGCCCATGACCCAGCCTTCAGCGTACTGACCGCGGACGGTTACGTGGTCGACCTCGTCGGGCTTGATTGGCCGAATCGAGCGCAGCGCCTTGACCTTCTCATCCTGGACGCTGTCTGCATCGAAGGCGGGCGGCGGCTCCATGCTCACCAGACTCATGAGCTGGAGCATGTGATTCTGAACCATGTCACGGAGCGCGCCAGCCTGATCGTAGTAGCCGCCGCGATTCTCGATGCCGATGCTTTCAGCCACAGTGATCTGAACATGGTCGATAAACGTGCGGTTCCAGATCGGCTCGAAGATACCGTTGGCGAATCGGAACGCCAGCATGTTCTGGACCGTCTCTTTGCCCAGATAGTGGTCGATCCGGTAGATCTGCTCCTCAGCAAGGTACTGGAGCAACGTCTCGTTGAGTTCCTTGGCGCTGTTGAAGTCGTGCCCGAACGGCTTTTCAACGATGAGCCGGGTCCAGCGCTCGTCGTTAAGGGAATGCACCAGGTTCTGATGCGAAAGGTTTCCCGCAATCTCCGCGTAGGCGACCGGCGGCGTGGCCAGGTAATAGACCCGGTTTCCGCGCGTGTTTCGTTCACGATCGAGCCGGTCGAGTTCCTCACTGAGCCTGTTGTAGTCATCCAGTGAGGAGAAATCGCCCGAGATGTAGCTGATCCCCTCTTCGAAGTTACGAAGCAATCCTTCATCGATGGGCGTTCGGCGGGCGAACTGCCGAATCGATTCACGAACCTCACTGCGAAACTCATCGTTCGTTTTCGCGCTTCGGGCGAATCCGATCACGCTGAATCCCGGGGGCAGCAGCCCTTCCAGCGCAAGGTCGTACAGCGCCGGCATCAGCTTGCGCCGGGTCAGGTCGCCCGAGGCGCCAAAGATGACCATCGCGCATGGCGACGGCAGGCGCTCCAGACTGAGGCCTTCTCGCAGTGGATTATCGATTGTCGAGTGGGATGTTTGCTGCTCCACCGCAGTCTCTCCATTATCAGTCGCAGCGCATACGGGATGTCTCGGCCTACTCGCTACTGGATTTAACCGAGTGACCGCCGAATTCCTTCCGCAGCGCCGCGACCACTCGCGCCGAGTACGAATCTTCCTGTCGGGATCGGAACCGCATCATCAGCGCCAGCGTCAACACCGGCGCCGGGACGGCGGTGTTGATCGCCTGTTCGATCGTCCACCGGCCTTCACCGGAATCATCGACGTAGCCCTGGATCTTCTCCATTTCCGGATCTTCTGCGTAGGCTCGTCCGGCGAGCTCCAGAAGCCAGGAACGGACCACGCTGCCCGAATTCCAGAGATCGGAGATCCCCTTCAGATCGAAATCGTAGGGCGAGGCTTCCATGAGTTCGAAGCCTTCAGCGTAGGCTTGCATCATCCCGTACTCGATGCCGTTGTGAATCATCTTCGTGAAGTGTCCAGCCCCGTTTGGCCCGACGAGCTTGTACCCGTTTTCGGGAGCAAGCGTCCGGAACGCCGGTTCAACGTGCTTGAAGCTCGCTTCGTCCCCGCCAATCATCAGGCAGTAGCCGATCTCGAGTCCCCAGATGCCCCCGCTGACGCCAACATCCATGTAGTTCACGTTGCGGGCCCGGACTTTCTCCGACCGCTCGACGCTCTTCTCCCAGTTGGAGTTTCCGCCGTCAATGAGAATGTCGCCGTCGTCGAGCTTCGGCAAGAGATCATCGATCATGCTGTCGACGGGGTCGCCATGCGGCACCATCAGCCAGATCACCCTGGGAGTCGACAGCTGGCTGACGACCTCGTCGATTGAGTACGCGCCGACCGCGCCATCTGCTTCGGCTTCCTTGACCGGTTCCGGGCTCCGGTTCCAGGCGATAACACGATGATCATCGCGGCGGAGACGGCGCACCATATTGCCGCCCATGCGGCCGAGTCCGAGAATTGCCAGTTCCATATGCGTAGCCTGCTCCCTGCGTTTCCTCCGGCACTCCGGAGGGCGATACTACTGAATCGCTGCTGATACAACCGAGCTGATGATCTCGTCGAGCGCGGCGATTTCATCATCATGCGTCACCAGGCGCAACACCGGACGGGAACGTTCCTGCAATGCCTGGAAGTCGCCCAGCCCCTG
>SKTL01000483.1 GCA_007122555.1 Thermomicrobiaceae bacterium
GGCTTCGGGTCTTTGTCATACTGTTCGTCTTCATGTTCCACGTCGGGCTGGTCTTCAGTGTCGATGATCTTGGCGTGTATTCTGATTGGCGCAACGAGAACCTCGGGAGGCTTCTGTTCTTCACGTCATTCCTGCGAATGCCCGTCCTGTTTTTCATCGCCGGCGCCGGAACATGGTTCCTGTTTCGGAGACGGAATATCCAGCAGTTCTTCTCCGAGCGCGTACGACGTCTGCTGATCCCGTTTTTCGCCGCGCTCATCCTGATCGTACCGGCGATGAACTACATTGCCTATCGCTTTCAGGCAGAGCAGGACGGAGCTTCAGCTCCTGGCTTCCCTGAGGTCTTCGGTCGTTTGATCACGTCCTTGCCGTACGAATGGATGCACCTCTGGTTCATCGCCTATCTGCTGATTTTCTCGGCCCTGGCCGCGCCATTGTTCTCGTACCTGCGCAGCCCTGACGGACAGGAAATTCTCGGTCGGATCCTTTCGATACTCGACTGGCGACTCGGTGTGTTCGCATTTGCGATTCCTATGATCCTGATCGAGTGGTCGATGCAGTGGCGGTGGACAGGGGACGTGCCCCTTGTCAATGACTGGGCTGACTTTACGCTGTATCTGTACCTGTTTATCTGCGGATTCATCCTGGTAGGAGAGCCACGGTTCTGGACGTCGGTTGCGCGGGTTCTGCCGGTTGCGATCGCTATCTCGGCGGTGCTGTTTCTGACTCTCCCATTTGCGCGACTGCAGGTGGATCTTACTCAGGCGTTCGTTACGCAATGGGATTACGCGCTGGTTCAAATCGGCATGGGTCTGATCGGATGGTCAACGCTGCTTGCCGTGCTCGGCCTGAGTCGACGCTTCCTTTTGTTTGAGAACCAGGTGCTCCGCTATGCGCGTGATGCAAGCTACCCGTTCTACTTGCTGCACATGCTGCCGATCTGGGCGGTGGCGTATGTTGTCGTCTCACTGTCGCTTCCGGCGCCTCTGGAATTCGTGCTGATAACCGGGATCTCGTTCACGCTTACGCTCCTGATGTATGAGATTCTCGTTCGGCGGCATCCGGTCACTCGTTTCGCCTTCGGACTGAAACCGGCGGCCTCTCAAGACGGCCCTGAATCCGTAACTGGTGAACCGGTTCTTCACGGCGCCAAGAACCAGGGAACGACCGGGTGAGATCGGTGATTCCAAGATTTGCGAATCAGATTCCTGGCGCGGCGGCTCTGGAAACTGAAACCGTGGATCGAACGCGCCACTGGCTGATCGTGATTGCCGGCGCTGACTCCGTCACTCGAATGCGCGCCAGAAACTCCTGAGATGAAATCGCTTGTCCGAAAACTCTGGAACAATGCGCCCGTCAACGCTGTGGTCGGAATCTTTGACCAGAAAGTCATCGAAACCGCGGTCGCGCTGTATAGCGTTCAGGCGATCAATTATCTGTTGCCGCTGGTGACGATCCCGTATCTCGCGCGTGTCCTGGGGCCGGACGCCTGGGGCCAGGTTATGTTTGTGATGGCGATCGCCGCTTTTGTGCACATGGTCATAAACTTCTCGTTCGAGCTCTCGGCCACGCGGGAAGTCGCCCAGAATCGCGATAACGCAGTGGAGCTTGGACGCATTGTCGCCGGAGTGATGGGCGCCCGTTTCGTCCTGAGCCTTGCGAGCGTGCTGGTGATCGGCGTTGCCCAGTTGACAATCGAAACGCTGTACGACCTCGGCTGGATGCTCTGGCTCGGTGTCTTCTGGTTCGCCGCTATGGGGTTTCATCCGTTCTGGTTCTATCTGGGAATTGAGCGCGTTCGACTCGCTGTCACCATTGATGTCTCGGTTCGAACTGTCGGCGTGGGACTGGTGATCCTGCTGGTCAATGCACCGGGTGACGCCTGGATGGTGCTTGCGCTGCAAGGAAGCGCGACCGCGATAGCGACGGTGATCACAACCACGCTGATCTACCGCACGATACCGTTCGAACTTCCAACTATCGTCTCATCGATCGCATCACTCAGGAAGGGAATGAAATTGTTCGTCTTCCGGGCGTCGACGGGGCTCTATGCGATGAGCAACACGATCATACTCGGATTTGTCGCGACGTCGGCCTCTGTCGCCTTCTATTCGGCTGCGGAGCGAATCCAGCGCATGATAACGATGATGGTTCAGACGATGATCAATGCGCTCTTCCCGCGCGCGTCGATGCTCGCCAAGAGTGATCAGGCCGAGGCGGCGCGGCTCGCCCGAATCTCGACGCTGACGATGCTCTCGCTAACCGTCGTCGGGGTTGCAATCCTTTTCGTGCTGACTCCGTGGATCATAGCCATTGTGCTCGGGAACGGATATGATGAGGTCGTCCCGGTTCTGCGTATCCTGCTGCTCGTTGTGCTCCTGCACAGTGTCAACATTCCCCTCGGACATCACTGGCTGATCCCGAACGGGCACGATGGGCTGCTGACCAAGATCACGGCCACCGCCGGGTTCATACACATACCCATCGCGCTCGTGTTAGCGTCACAATACGCACATATCGGCGTCGCATGGGCGCTTGTAGGAGCCGAGACGATAATCCTGATCCTCCTTATCATGATCCCTCTGATCAAAGGGATGGGTCCGTTCCGCATGCGAACTGAGGCCGGGGCGGAATCCGTCGCGTCGACAGTGAATGGCGCTGATTAAATGTCTCAGACTGACACGACACGTATCTTGCCATCGGTGACGTGCACGAGCGACGGCTACCGGGTAGGCGAGGTTGTATTGACGGGGAGCGCGAAGTGCGCATAGCGGTGCTGGTTCCGGTATTCAACTCGGAAACATATCTCCGTGAGGCGGTCGACAGCGTCCTTGACCAGACGCATCAAGATTTCGAACTCGTTCTCATTGACGACGGATCAACTGACGGTTCGCTCAATATCATGCGCGAGTATGAACGGCGTGATGATCGGGTTCGGGTAATCACGCATCCGAACTGGGGTATGGGCGCCTCGCTGAACCATGCGTTAGAGACGGTGCACCATGACTGGGTTGCGCGGATGGATGCCGACGACATAATGGAGCCGCATCGCCTGGAACGCCAGATCAATTTCGTCATCGGGCATCCGCAGCTGGACGTAGCGGGCTCCCTGGTGACATACATCGACGAACGCGGTAATGAATTCGGTCGAAGTCACCCTGTCGGGACAACTCCGGAATCAATTGCTGAATCGCGCGGGACTGGTCTGATCTCCGGAATCTATCATCCGACCGTGCTAATGCGTCGCGAGATCGTGCAGTCGGTTGGGGGCTATCGACCGCGGTTCTGGCCCGCTGATGACATTGATCTCTGGACTCGAGTAGACGACGCGGGCGGAGCCATACTTGTTCAACCCGAGTACCTGCTTCGATATCGCGTCCACGGCGGCGGCTCGGCTTTCGGCAAGTCCCGGGAAGTCCAGGTTATTCGCGAGTGGATCCGGGCCTGTTCGTTAAGACGACGTGCTGGTCTGTCAGAGCCGTCTCGGGAAGAATTCCTCGACTACCGGATGTCCCGACCGTTCCACGAGCGTTTGAACACGCATCGTCGCGAGATCGCGGATGCCAGTTATCGTGCTGCAGTGATGGCCTACGGCAGGCGACAACATCGGCAGATGATCGGCCACGCGGCCGTCGCAAGTCTTTTAGGTTCTTCTCACATCGCGCGACAGGTTCGCTGGAGATTGTTTCGCCCGGCGCTCTCTCGTCTGATCAGGACTACCGGGGCATGAGTATTGACAGATGGATGTGCTGAAATGGAAGTGCAAACGCGCCGGTGGCCAGTGAGGATGAATACATGTTCGTTAGCATCGTGATTGCAGCCTACAACGCCGAGCCGTTTCTGTGCGAATTGATGGACAGCATCCTGGCTCAAACACACGAGGACTTCGAGGCCGTCATCGTTGATGACGGCTCAACTGACCGTTCGCTCGAGATCCTGCGCGGGTATGAGCAGCGAGACGCTCGCATCCGCGTGATCTCTCAAGAAAACCAGGGAGCTAGCGCGGCTCGGAACACGGCGATTGAGGCGGCTCGGGCCGAGTGGATTGCGCTAATGGACGCTGATGACACGATGGAGCCGAATCGACTCGAACGTCAGATAGTGTTTGTGCAGGATCATCCTGAGCTAGCGCTGGCTGCGTCGATGGTCATTCACATCGATGCCGGCGGACGAGAGCTCGGACGAAGCGTCCCGACGTTCACCACCGATGAGTCGATCGAGACAGCGAAGCAGCGTGGTGAGGTAATAGGCTTTCATCAGAATACGGTGCTCATGCGAAAGGATGTGTTCGAGCATGTCGGGGGCTACCGGCACGAATTCTGGCCGGGCGAAGATATGGATCTATGGAATCGAATCGTTTACGCCGGGTACAACGTGCGGGTCCAGCCAGAGTATCTGGTGAGATATCGAGTGCACGGATCGTCAGCATCAGTCCAGACCCGGCAGTACCGGGAGAACGTTCGGTGGATTCATCAGTGTATTTTCAACCGGCAGCGCGGACTTCCCGAGCCATCGAAGGTCGATTTTCTTCGGGCTCAGCGCTCTCAGCCGTTGCTCAGACGTCTGAACGTCCGGCGGCTGGATACCTCCTGGATTCTGTATCGGAACGCGACGATCTATTTTGCGACCGGCAAGCGTCTTAACGCGATCTGGGCAATCGCGCGTGCGGTGATTCTGGACCCGGTGTACGTCTTCCCGCGGCTCTGGCGACTGGTTTCGTCACGGTTGGCGTCGAATAACAGCGGCTCACGGGCGGTGAGCAGTAGTTTGAGTTGAGCATGAAGGATCCCACCCGAAAAACGGCCGCAGGAGGACCCGAGATACAGAGCACTCCGTCGCCTGAGCCCGAATTGTCCGGTCAGTCCAAATCCA
>SKTL01000155.1 GCA_007122555.1 Thermomicrobiaceae bacterium
ACTCTCTGACGGCAGCCCACGCGGTCGAAATCTTCAAACAGGGATGCGCCGCCGACAGCGATCGCGGAGACAGCTGGCACCTCACCGATCTCGTGCTGACTTCCGGACGACGGCTGACGGCGTTTGGCGCTGACGACGCCCATTTCCGAGAATCGCACCCGGACGTGTTCGGCGCCTGGACGATGGTCAGAGCCGAAGATCTCGATCCAGATGCGCTTCTGTCGTCACTCAAGGCGGGCCGCTACTACAGCACGCAAGGGCCGCTGATCCACGATATCGCCTTCAACGGTGACTGCTCGGAAATAGAGATCAGAACATCACCGGTAACATCGATGATGCTCATCGGGCCAAAATCCCGCTATCTCGCAAAGCACGGAGCCGGGCTTACCTGTCATCGCTTTCCGCTGGAGAATTTCCCCGATGGCTACATCCGCGTCACCGCGATCGACGCCCGCGGCAAACGCGCCTGGTCGAACCCGATCTGGCTGGATTGACCTTCGTCCACGGTCATCCGGTTGCCGGAGCGCTCGGACTGTGTCAATCTGAGGCGGTACTGACGCGCGCGTAATGAGAATCACTCAGATTGGACGGCATTCGATGCAGAATCTGCCTTTTCGGCAGCCCGGCCGCTTCTACCGTGGCAACCTGCACACCCATTCGACCGACTCAGACGGAGCGCTCAGCCCGGCTGAGGTCATTTCGGCGTATCGGCGGAACGGCTACGATTTCCTGGCGGTGACCGATCACTTCCGGGAACGCTTCGGGTTTCCGATCACCGACACTCGCGAGTTTCGGGATGACGAGTTCACCACGATACTCGGAGCCGAGCTCCATCCTCCCGCGCTGGAGAACGGAGAAGACTGGCACATTCTGGCGGTTGGGTTGCCGCTCGACTTTCCACCGCAGGGACCGGATGAAGATGGGCCGGCGATTTCCGCCCGCGCACGCAAGGCGGGCGCCTATGTCGCCATCGCTCATCCGCACTGGTACAGCGCCACAATGAACGATGCCCGTTCAATCAGCGCCGCGCACGGAGTCGAGATCTTCAATCAGACCTGTCACATGGCGAACGACCGCGGCTATGGCTGGTACATGGCGGATCTTCTGCTCAGCGAGGGGCGCCGTCTCACCGCGATCGCAACCGACGACGCACACTCCAAGGATGAGCGCCCGGACATGTTCGGCGCATGGGTCATGGTGAAATCGGAGAAACTCGATCCGGACAGTCTCCTGGCGGCGCTCAAAGCGGGAAGCTTCTATTCGAGTCAGGGACCCATGATTCACGATATTGCGATCAGCGACGACCGGTCGAGCGTCACTGTTGAGACCTCTCCCGTTGTCTCGGTGCAGGTCTGCGGTCGAGCCCAGCGCACTCGGGATGTCCACGGCCGGGCGATTACGTCCTGCTCACTTGATCTCGATCGTGTCCAGAATGACCATTTCCGGGTAACTGTCATCGATGAGAGCGGCAAACGCGCCTGGTCGAACCCGATCTGGCTGGATTGAGCGCCCGATGAAGATCAAGCGTATTGAAGCCGTACGCCTGAACAGGCCGACGCACCAGCTGAAGACCAGTCCCCGCCGGGAACCGTGGGAACCGAGGGATGAAGTCGCCAACCCAATGTCGCGATACACCCGGTTCAAGGCTCATCGCAGCCTCTGGCGACCCGGGTGGGAAGATGTCTGGTGCAAGGTCACGCTGGAAAATGGAACCTGGGGTGTCGGCTCAACGATCAACGGACGGCCTGTCGCCGCCATCATTGAAGACCACCTCGGCCAGCATCTCGTCGGGGAAGATGTGTTTGCGACCGACAAAATCGCGGACATGATGTTTCGACTGACGAAACCGTACGGCACGGTCGGACTCGCGTCGTACGCGATTAGCGCCATCGATCTCGCCATCTGGGATGCGCTGGGGAAGTTGCTCGAAAGACCGGTGTTCAGTCTTCTCGGCGGTCCGAAGCAGGATGCGATTCAGTGTTACGCGACCGGAAACGATGTCGACTGGTATCAGGAACTCGGTTTTCGCGCGTTCAAGCTCGCCTGCCCGTATGGTCCGGCTGACGGAACCGAAGGAATTCGGCGAAACGAGGAGTTCGTTGCGTCCGTGCGTGATCAGATCGGGAACGATTGTGATCTGATGCTCGACTGCTGGATGGCCTTCGATGTCGAGTACACCGTTCAGCTTGCCGAGACGTTGCGGCCATATCGCATCAAGTGGATTGAAGAGACGCTTGTTCCAGAAGATCTGGATGCCCACGTTGCGCTGCGTCGACGACTCCCCTGGCAAACGCTGACGACCGGCGAGCACTGGTACACGCACGCGCCGTTTCAATGGGCGGCGAATCACCGGGTCGTGGACATTCTTCAACCAGATATCAACTGGGTCGGCGGGTTGAGCACCGCGCGCAAGATCGGCGCGATTGCCGACGCTTCCGGATTGAGCGTTATCCTGCACGCTGGCGGCAACAACCCGTTCGGTCAACACTTCAGCATCGCCGCCCCGAGCGTGCCGTGGCTGGAGTGTTTCGTTGGAACGCCTCCGGGTGTCCCACTCGAAGAGGGCTGGCGGCTGCCCGGTCAGGCCATTCCGGTAAACGGGTATCTGACGCCTTCCGATGCGCCCGGGTTCGGGCTGGAGATTCCCGAGGAATGGTTCACTCCATATTTCGGGCGTTGACACGCAGTCGGACGAAGGTTCGTTATCAGGGCCGTCGAGAGTGTTGACTGCACGAAAATCGCCCGAACCTGACAAGAACCTGATAGCCGATCGCTACGATACGAAATTGTCCAGCTAGCGGCGCCAGTTCCGGAACCCGGAAATGCGCGTGTTATACTCTCGCCTGCTCAGGCCGTTCTGATCAGGATCATTCTTATCACAAGACACTCACGGATTTATGGCTGAACCAGGACTCGCACAAAGACTTCGGCGCCACTCGCGAAACTCCGGCATGATGATCGGCGTCAGCATGGCGGCGTCCATGATCATCTGCATCGCCGCGTTCATCTGGCTGTATGTCCAGGTCGGTCCGCTCCTCAGCGATTTCATCCCGCAAGAAACCGCGGAAGAGCCGGAAACGATCGGAATAGCCGGAACACAGCCGACGCGCGATCCTGCCGCGGTTGATGATTTCTCACTGGCGGAGATTCCGCCGGAACCGCTCTCGACTCCCGGTCCGGACGAAGACGACGACGAATCCGATGACGCGACCAACGGTGACGACGAGACGGACGATGGGGTCTGGGCGCCGACGCATCAGCTTCGTGACGGTCCAAACGTGAACTTTCGATCCGGACCGAACACCATATCCGAACCGCACGGTTCCCTTCCGCCTGGAACGCCGCTGCTCTTCCTTGGGGACGAAGAACCGGCGAGCGGCGTCGTCTGGATGTCATTCGAAATCGAGGACGGCACACAGGGCTGGATCCGGGATGTCGATGTCATCGAGGTTGAATCGGAAGATGACGACGAGTAATCCCGCATAGCTCTGCTATACTTCAACGCAGTCTAAGCTTAGTTCAGCGCTCATTCGCCATTCAATAACGAGGTCAAACCATGCAGAAAGTCACGATAGTCGGACTTGGGCTCATCGGCGCGTCGATCGGGCTGGGACTGCAGAAGTGGTCGACGAGTGACGGCCAGCGCAAGTCGGTCCTGGAGATTAGCGGCTTCGACGTCGCCATTGAACACCAGAATTACGCCAAGAAGATCAAAGCCGTTGACCGGACCGAGTGGAATCTCGGTGACGCCATAGACGGCAGCGATGTAATCATCATCGCTACACCCGTCAATGCAATCCGGGATGTGCTCGAGATCGTCGCTGATCGCGCTCCACAGAACGCTATCGTCACCGACACCGGGAGCACCAAGTCACAGGTCATGGCGTGGGCGGACGAGTTGCTGCCGGATTCCATGAACTTCATTGGCGGACATCCCATGGCCGGCAAGGCTGTCAGTATCGAGGGCGCCGAAGCGACCATGTTCAAGGGCGCCACCTGGTGCGTATCGCCTTCGGTCAATGCGACTGACGAATCAGTTCAGACCGTGCTCGGCATCGTTTCCGCGCTCGAAGCGGAGCCCCGATTCATCGATCCGCACGAGCATGACGGATTCGTCGGCGCGGTAAGCCACCTTCCGTTTATGCTCTCGATCGCACTGATGCGCGCCGTCGCCAACGATGGTTCCTGGAAGGAACTCTGCCAGCTCAGCTCGAGCGGGTTCCAGGATGTTTCACGGCTGGCGGGCGGCGATCCGCACATGCACCGGGATATCTGCGCGACGAACAGCGACAACGTTGTCCGCTGGATCGACGCCGCAATCGATAACCTGGAACACATGCGCAATCTCATCCAGGATGGTTCCGAGGAAGCAATGGAAGAGCTCCTGGAAGAGATGGACAAAGCCCAACACGCCCGCGCTCAGTGGGTCACCAGCGAGCGTGACGGCCGAATGCTTCAGGAACCGGAAAGCGAGATTGCCAATACGTCAGTGGGCGAACAAATGCAGCAGATGCTGTTCGGAAGTCTTTTCCGCCGTCGACCGAAGGTTGGCAACGAGCAGGAGCGCAAGAACGGGAAACGCTAGCCTGTCTCGATCATTGCAGCGAACGAAAACGGTCCAGGCCAAAGGCCCGGACCGTTTTCATGTTCGACTCGATTGTCGCCCAGCGCCGCTAAGGAACGATGCGCCAGGCGTCCGGCAGCTTGTAGCGGTAGAGGACAGGGATCGGTTCACCCTGACGTCGGATCCGGCCACGATCCTGCCGCTGAACCTCCTCGTAGCTGTTCTGCACCTGAACGATGCGCTGCTCCTTGAGATTCAGGACCAGCAGTCCGGTGCCGGCGGGTTTGAG
>SKTL01000311.1 GCA_007122555.1 Thermomicrobiaceae bacterium
ACTCGGTATTCCTCACCGCGGCGTTGATCGCGAATATTGCAGAGCAAGGCTGGCTGGAACCGATGGACGACTTCGTCCAGCAGATCCGGGAGCGCGGCGAGGGAGAGTTTCTCGAAGGCGGGCTCATCGCTTCGGAACACAATGGACAGATCTGGGCAGTTCCCTGGGCGCTGGGAAGCCCGATCCTGCACTGGAATCGACAGCTTCTCGAAGACTTCGACCTTGATCCCGACGCACCTGCATCATGGCATGAAACCCCCAACTCATGGGATGAATTCGTGGAGTACGCCGTTACGATGACGGCTGAGCGAAATGGACAGCAGATCTATGGGTTGACCAGCGCATGGGCGGAAGATGCCGTCCTGGGCGACTGGGGCTCGCTTCTGCTGATGCATGGCGGTCAGTGGTTTGACGAAGATGGCCAGCCGGCATTCAACGACGAGGCGGGAGTGGCGGCCACCGAGAAGCTCTATGATCTCCTGAACACCCATCAATGCATCGACCCGGCCGTCCGAACCTATACCTGGGTGTTCGATGCATCACCCGGCTACCTCGATGGGACTCGCGCCATGTTCATGACCTGGCCGTTTATCGGTGGAGTCGCGAACTTTGGCGAAGATTCCCAGATTCAGGGTCACAGCCAGGCTGCTCCCAGACCGGCGGTTGAAACGAGTGCATCCAACGACGGATCTGAATTCTTCGGTATTCCGGTGTTTGCCGAAAACAAGGACGAAGCGTATCGGTTCCTCGAGCTGGTTACTTCGCGAGAAGGCCAGCGGATTATCGCCGAAGGCGGCTGGGCCGGCGTGTACTCGGATGTCATGCAGGAGGAAGATATTCTCGAGCAGTATCCGTTCTACACTGCTATCAGCCAGTCGTATGAGTACCCGGTCGACTTCGGATTCACCCACGATCGCGGTGTGTGGTCGGATCTGCTGGCGAACGAGATTCACGAAGTGCTCGCCGATAACAAGTCCCCACAAGAAGCTCTCGACGATGCGGCTCAGCGCATCATTCAGGACCGTGAGGACCAGTCGTAACGCCGAATTGCCCTGGCGCTCGCGAGCGCCAGGGCAATCACTGATCTGGTGAATGGAAGTCGGGTTTATCAGCCATGTCGACGCAACTGACTGGCAACGTTCAACAACCGACGCCAGGAAGAGCAAGGCCCGGATTCTTGCGATGGCTCTGGATGCATCCAGAGACCCGCGTCGCGTTGGCGCTGGTTGCGCCCACGCTGATTGCGGTTGTCGGGCTATTCCTCTATCCACTCGGTCTGACACTTGTCTTCAGTTTCGGCCGCGTCGATCTCGCGACGTTTAGCGTCGCCGAGTTCGTCGGGTTCAGCAACTACATGCGGATTATCCGTGATCCATCATTTCAGGCGATTGCGCTGCGTACCGTGTATTTCGGTGCGTTCATCTCGCTGGCGACAACCATTATCGCGTTCCTGTTCTCGCTCTTGCTGAATCAGGCATTCTGGGGCCGAGGCATCGTACGCGTCGCGGTCATCGTGCCCTGGGCCGTGCCGTCGGTTGTCGCCGGTATCCTCTGGGGTCAGATGTTCAATGCGCAGCACGGGTTTATCAACGGACTGATAAGAGTGCTTGGCGGCGAAGGTGGAACCATCTGGCTCGGAGAGCCGATGCTGGCGCTGCACGCGATCATCATCGCGGAGACATGGCGAGGGCTTCCTCTGGCGACTCTGGTGCTCCTGGCCGGACTTCAGATGCTTCCGAGTTCCGTGTATGAGGCTGCTGACGTCGACGGCGCCACCGCCTGGCAGAAATTCCGCCACGTAACCATTCCGCTGATGTGGCCGCTCTTGCTGCCGTTGCTCATTCTCCAGTTCGTGTTTGCGATGAAGTCGTTCGACATCATTTTTGTGCTGACCGGTGGCGGGCCGCGTATGGGCACCACGACGCTGAACTACTACGTCTATCAGCGCGGGCTTGAGGCATTCAGATTCGGCGACGCGGCGGCTGCGGCGTACATCTTGACCATTCTTATGCTCCTGGTTATCGGCGCGCTTGCATTCGTGCGCTGGCGACAGGGCTTGCGAGAAGGGGAGGCGCCGGAGTGACCCGTCGACGGCGAAACCTGATTCACAAGATGGCGGTATACATCGGGGCGCTGATCGTGTTCCTGATTATGGCCTTCCCGCTCTACAACCTGTTTCTGACCAGCGTTCAGCGGGAGAGCGACGTCCGTTCTCCGGATATCAGCTTCATCCCCGAGTACATCATGCTGGATCACTATCAGACCGTGCTCAGTCCGGGGCATATCGTCCCGATTCGTGAAGCGATGGCGAACAGCCTGCTGGTGTCTACATTGACCGCGCTGATTACGATGCTACTGGCGGTTCCTGCGACGTATGCGCTGACGCGCATGCGATTACGAGGCCGGAACTACATTCTGCTCGGACTGGCGTCGATCTATCTGCTGCCAACGATTCTATTCGTCTTTCCACTGTTTATTCAGGCGGTTCGCGTCGGGCTTGTCGATACATACGTTGGCCTGCTGATCCCATATGTCGCGTTCACGCTCCCGTTTACGATCATCATCCTTCGGGCGTTTCTGCAGGGCATACCGGTAGAGATCGAGGAAGCCGCCCGAATCGATGGCTGCAATCAGTTTCAGCTCTTCTTCCGGATCGTGCTGCCGCTGATGAAGCCGGGGATCCTTGCCGGGCTGCTGGTCATCTTCATCCTGTCGTGGATTGAGTTCCTGACACCACTGCTGTTCACTCGGGACATCCAGATTCTGACAGTTGTGCTGGGGCTGTATCGATCGACCTACGATATTCATCTTGGGCAGATGGCGGCCGCCGCGATCATCGCCTCATTGCCGGTTGTTCTGTTGATTACCGTGTTTCAGCGCCTGATTACGCGGGTGGTGGTCTCAGGCGGAGGCGGCGAGTAGTCAGTTCACTGAGCCGCGGCCAGAATTCGTGTTACGTCGAGTTACGAGAAGTACAGGAGGCGCAGGAAATGGCACAGCTTGAGAGTTCGATCTGGGCGTACGCCTGGGACGTTCTGGATGAGGGAGTCGGACCCGCGCTAGAGACTATGCAGGATCGCGGCGGGTTAACCGGAGTCAATATCGCGACCGCTTATCATTCCGGGAAGTTCCTGCACGTGCATAACCCGAAGCGACGAGTGGTCTTTCCGGAACCAGGCGCGCTGTACTTCTCCCCGGATACTTCCTGGTACGGCAAGCTCCGGATCAAGCCGCCGGTGTGGGAAGGCGCTCATACGTCGTTCTGGAAGGACGTTCGAGAGGAAACATCTCGCCGGAACATGACGCTTACTGCCTGGACGTTGAGCCTTCACAACAGCATGATCGGGTTCACCTATCCAGACTGTTCGGTGGAGAATGCCTACGGCGACAAGCTCGCGCCGAACCTCTGTCCGAATCACCCTGATGTCCGGGCGTACCAGGTTGCGTTAGTCAAAGATATTGCGCAGCACCTCGATGCCGACCGCATTCTCCTCGAATCCCTGGAATTCATGCCGTTCCAGCACGGATATCATCACGAAGTCAACGGCGTGCCGCTGCCGCCCGGCGTCGATTTCCTGATGAGCCTCTGTTTCTGCGAGAACTGCGCACGGGCGTCTGAGCGGAAAGGTATTGATTTCCAGTCATTGCGATCCTGGGTGACGCAGACACTCGATCGTCATTTTGCTGATCCGTTTTCGGCGCCGGTTGAGCTCGGATGGGCGGAACTGAAGGCCGCAATGGACGGGGAATTCCAGCAATTCCTTGACATGCGCGCCGAATCGCTCGCCTCTCTGTTGCGGGAAATGGTCGAACAGATCCGAGACGTGTCTCCTTGCCGGGTGGCGATGCTTGACTTCGGCCCGTTGTTCGGGTTGGGTCCAGACGGACGGCGCTGGCAGAGTGGTGTGGATCTCGATGACTATCTCGCGCTGGTCGACGAAACGCACCCGACGTTCTACTTCACCGATCTTGACGTCCACCGGGCGAAGATTGATCAGTACACCAGTGTCCTGAACGGTCAGAAGCCGATGCACGCAGCTATCCGGGCGATTCTTCCACAGATTGCGTCGCCCGAAGAGCTGGAGGAACAGTTGAAGCCGCTTGCTCCGCACGTCGCGGGCTTTTCGTTCTACAACTACGGATTCATTGCTTTGCCAGTGCTTGACTGGATCCGAAACGGTGTCAATGCCGTCCAGGAAGGAAACTAATCATGGCAAATCGCGTTGATGTACTCATTCAGCCATTTACACTGAGGTTCAGCCTTCATGAAGATGAGATCGTCTACATGGTTGCTGGAACCGCGGAGATGCAGCTCGATCGAATGGAGCTGTTGATGGGGGTGGATCCCAGCACTCAGCAACTCTTCGATTCCAACGTGGGCTTTCTCCCGGTATCCACATCGACACTGATCCGCGGTGAGAAAACGATCGTCGTCGATCCGGGGAATCATCATGTCGGTTTCTACGGACCGCTGAAGAAATCACTCTCCCGATTCGATCTGACTCCGGACGATGTAGATCTGGTTATCTGCACGCACGCGCATGGCGATCATATGTCAAGCATCTCGATTTTCCCCGGAACTGACTTCATGATCGGTGAGAAAGAGCTGCCTCGTGATGATTCAGAGGAAATTATCGATCCGGTCATGCGGGCCCAGGTCGGGACGATGGGTAAGGTGACGGAAGTCCCGTATGACGGCGAACTCGAAGTGATTGATGGCGTCACGGCGATCTCAACCCCCGGACACTCCCCGGGACATATCAGTGTTCTGGTCGACTGCGGTGACGAACGCGTCGCCATCGCCGGTGATGTGGTGATGTTTCGCCGGGAGTTTGATCAGCAAGAATTCGG
>SKTL01000025.1 GCA_007122555.1 Thermomicrobiaceae bacterium
CGTAAAGGCAGTCACTTTTCAATTGAGCCTGCCGAACGCATCGATTACATGGACGTTTCGCCGAAGCAGGTCGTCTCGGTCGCCGCATCGTTGATTCCATTTTTGGAGCATGACGACGCAAACCGTGCGCTTATGGGCGCCAACATGCAGCGACAGGCCGTGCCGCTGGTGAAGCCGCAGGCTCCGGTCGTTGGCACTGGCGTGGAGTATCAGACCGCGCGTGACTCCGGTCAGGTGCAAGTGGCGGCCGCATCAGGGACCGTCAAGTCAGTAACGTCGCGTCGAATCGTCATTGAGCGGAGCGACGGGACCGAAGACAGCTACAATCTGCTGAAGTTCATCCGTTCAAACCAGGACACCTGCATCAATCAGCGACCGGCCGTGCAGGTTGGCCAGCAGGTCAACACGGGGGATGTTATCGCTGACAGCTCCAGCACTGAGAACGGCGAGCTGGCGCTGGGGCAGAACATTCTCGTCGCGTTTATGTCCTGGGAAGGCGGCAACTTCGAGGACGCTATCCTGATCAGTGAGCGACTGGTCAAGGATGATGTCTTCACGTCCGTCCACATTGAGAAGTATGAAACCGAGGCGCGGGACACCAAGCTCGGCCCTGAAGAGATTACTCGTGATATCCCGAACGTCGGCGAAGACAGTCTCTCGAATCTCGACGAGGACGGTATCGTCCGGATCGGCGCCGAAGTTCGGCCGAATGACATTCTGGTGGGTAAGGTCACGCCGCGCGGTGAAACCGAACTTTCCGCAGAGGAGCGACTGCTGCGAGCGATCTTCGGTGAAAAGGCGCGCGAAGTGAAGGACACCAGTCTGCGGGTGCCGCACGGCGTTCACGGCAAGGTGATCGATGTCAAGCAGTTCCGCCGGGACGATGGCATCGAGCATGAACTCCCGGCCGGCGTGAATGAGCTGGTCCGGGTCAGTATCGCCCAGAAGCGGAAGATCTCCGAGGGCGACAAGATGGCCGGGCGGCACGGAAACAAGGGCGTTATTTCCCGGATCTTGTCCGAGGAAGATATGCCCTACCTGCCGGACGGGACACCAGTCGATATCATCCTGAATCCGATCGGCGTGCCGTCGCGGATGAATATCGGTCAGGTGCTGGAAACGCACCTTGGCTGGGCCGCGCAACGCATGGGTATCCGAATCGCAACTCCAGTATTCGACGGAGCTTCGGAGGATGAGATTCGCGAATTGCTTGAACAGGCGGAACTCCCGCTGGATGGCAAGGTTGACCTCTATGACGGTCGAACGGGCGAACGGTTCGATCGCCCGGTAACTGTCGGGGTGATGTACATCCTGAAACTCGCTCACCTGGTTGAAGACAAGATCCACGCCCGGTCGACTGGACCGTACTCGCTTGTGACGCAGCAACCGCTGGGTGGTAAGGCGCAGTTTGGCGGTCAGCGATTTGGCGAGATGGAAGTGTGGGCGCTGGAGGCGTACGGCGCGGCGCACACCCTGCAGGAGATGCTCACGGTCAAGTCTGACGACGTGGTCGGTCGCGTCAAGACCTATGAAGCAATCGTGAAGGGCGAGCCGATCGTCGAAGCGGGCGTTCCGGAGTCGTTCAAGGTGCTGGTCAAGGAGCTTCGGAGTCTCGGTCTGTCGATCGAGGTGATAAACGAAAACGAGCAGACCGTGGACTTCACAGAGGACACGTCCCGCGATCTGCTGACCAACCTGGACCGGATCAACCTGAGTGGTTTCGAGCGGACCGAAGAGTAGTTGTAGATCCTTCGACAGGCTCAGGAGTGAGTGACAAATATGCAAACAATGAGAGCAACAGGTCGAGAGCGGGACGCCCAGCGGAGCGCGCTGGATGTCAATAACTTCGATGCGATCAGGATCAGCCTTGCGTCGCCGGAAGCGATCCGCAGCTGGTCCTACGGTGAGGTAACCAAGCCGGAGACGATCAACTACCGCACGCTGAAGCCGGAGCATGGCGGGCTCTTCTGCGAGCGCATTTTCGGTCCGACCAAGGACTGGGAGTGCTACTGCGGGAAGTACAAGCGCGTTCGCCACGCCGGCACGATCTGCGACAAGTGCGGCGTTGAGGTAACTCGCTCTAAGGTCCGCCGCGAGCGGATGGGGCACATTGAGCTGGCGGCGCCGGTTGCCCATATCTGGTATGTGAAAGGCACGCCGAGCCGGCTCGGGTTGTTGCTGGATATCTCTCCGCGCAATCTCGAGCGAGTTCTGTACTTCGCGTCGTACCTGATTACCAACGTCGACGAAGAAGTCCGCGATGAGCTCATTCGAACGATTCAGGCCGAGCTTGACGCAGAGCTTGAAGAGCTTGATCAGGAGCTGGAACAGCGAACGTCCGAAATCAGTTCTGAGAGCCAGACCGAAGTCGCCAGCCTGAAACAGGGCGCCGAGAGCCTCGGCAATACGGTCGATGAGTGGCTGTCCGATCAGGTCAAGACGCTTGAGACCGAAGCGGACGACGTCCGCAGCAAACTTGAGGCAGGCATGAATGAGTCCGCCTCGGAAACACTCAAGTTCCGCGATCGAACCATCGTCAAAAAGGGCCAGGCAATCAATGAGGACCGTCTGACGGCGCTCACAGAAGCGCTGCAGGAAGTCCGCGACGAACTCGCCGGGCAGGCGGAACACGATTCCAGCAGCGGCAAGGCCCTGGCTGAAGCCGAGCAGGATCAGATTCAGCAGCAGGCTGACGACCGGATCCGCAAGATTCAGGACGAACTCGAGCAGCAGAAGAAGGCGATCCGGTCTGAAGCGGACGACATGATCAAGCAGATCAGCGATCTCAAACCGCTGCAGATTCTGACTGAGAACCAGTACCGGGAGCTGGCCGAGCTCGCGCCTGGCGCATTCCAGGCGGGTATGGGAGCCGACTCGGTCTACGAAGTGGTGTCGAAGCTCGATCTCGATGAACTGGCTATCGGTCTCCGGACCGAGATCCAGTCGCTCGTCGGCCAGCGTCGAAAAAAGGCGACCAAGCGACTTCGTGTCGTTGAGGCGCTGCGTAAGAGCGGCAACCGGCCGGAGTGGATGATCTTCACTGCGCTTCCGGTAATCCCGCCTGATCTGCGGCCGATGGTTCAACTCGACGGTGGACGTTTCGCCACCTCGGACCTGAACGATCTCTATCGTCGTGTCATCAACCGAAATAATCGCTTGAAGCGATTGCTCGAGCTCGGCGCGCCGGAGATCATCGTCCGTAACGAGAAGCGAATGCTTCAGGAGGCGGTGGACGCGCTGATCGACAACGGGCGTCGTGGTCGCGTTGTCTCCGGTAGCGGCAAGCACAAGCTGAAGAGCCTTTCGGACATGCTTAAAGGGAAGCAGGGGCGGTTCCGCCAGAACCTGCTCGGCAAGCGTGTCGACTACTCGGGCCGTTCCGTGATTGTGGTCGGTCCGGATCTACGATTGCACCAGTGCGGGCTGCCGAAGCGGATGGCGCTCGAGCTATTCAAGCCGTTTGTCATGCAGAAGCTCGTGGTGCATGGCCACGCGCACAACATCAAAGCCGCCAAGCGGCTGGTGGAGCGTGTCGATCCGAGCGTCTGGGAAGTGCTGGAAGATGTCATCAAGGACTACCTTGTGCTTCTCAATCGCGCGCCAACCTTGCACCGACTCGGTATTCAGGCGTTCGAGGTGAAGCTGATCGAGGGCTCCGCGATCCAGCTGCATCCGCTGGTCTGCGCCGCGTACAACGCTGACTTCGACGGCGACCAGATGGCCGTTCACGTGCCGCTGTCCGCCGAGGCGCAGCGTGAAGCGCGAGAGCGAATGCTTTCGACTAAGAACCTGTTGGACCCGTCGGACGGAGATCCAGTGGTTACCCCAACCCAGGATATCGTTCTTGGTTGCTACTACATGACGATGGAGACGGGTGGACAGAGGGGCGCCGGCAAGGTGTTCAGCGGCCCAAGCGAGGTTGTGCTGGCCTACGAGAGCGACCTGATCGACCTGCATGCATCTATCAGCGTGCGAGTTGACGGCAACGGTCACGGGCCTCAGATGCAGGAAACGACCGTGGGTCGCGTCCTCTTCAATCGGGTAATCCCGCCTGAGCTCGGATACTGGAACCAGACGATGGACCGCAAGATGCTCAGCCAGCTGGTCGCCGCATGCTACCGCGATCTCGGCGCCGAGCGCACCGCGCGGATGGCTGACGACATGAAGGATATTGGATTCCACTTCTCGACGATCGGCGGCCTGACAATGGGCCTGTCCGACGTGCATATCCCGGAATCCAAGAAAGAAATCATCGGCGCGGCCGAGACGCAGGTTCTGGAAATCGAGCGTCAGTATCGACGGGGCTTGATCACGGCGTCCGAGCGACATCGTGAAGCGATCTCGATCTGGAACGAAGCTCGCGATCAACTTGCGACCGCGGTGGAAGAGGGTCTCGGCGCTGACAATGCGCTCTTCATGATGAGTAACTCGGGCGCGAAGGGTAACATGACCCAGATCACCCAGATGGCGGGTATGCGCGGCCTCATGCTGGACCCTGGCGGGAACATTCACGAGCTGCCGATTCGATCGAACTTCCGTGAGGGCCTCTCCGTGCTGGAATACTTCATTTCCACCCACGGCGCTCGAAAGGGTCTGGCTGACACGGCGCTTCGAACTGCTGACTCCGGCTACCTGACACGTCGACTGGTTGACGTTGCGCAGGACGCAATCATCACCGAGGACGACTGTGGTACGACGGAAGGCATGTGGACGAGCGTCGCCGAATTGCCGGATGTCGATTCCTTCAGGGGTCGTGTCACCGGGCGAACAGCGGCTCAGCAGATTGTCGACCCGTCATCGGGTGAGGTCATCGCTGAGCGAAACGATGCGCTCGATGAAGA
>SKTL01000468.1 GCA_007122555.1 Thermomicrobiaceae bacterium
ACATAATTGGTGATGTCGACGATATTGTTGATCGGTCGAACGCCGGCAGCCGTCAGCCTTTGCTGCATCCAGGATGGGGAAGATTCAACGTGCACATTCTCGATTACGACGCCGACATACCGGTAACACAGATCAGGCGCTTGAATGTCGACCAGTGAAGGGTTGGCGGTCGCGGTTGAGAAATCGGTCAAGTCAGGGAACGTCACCGGGCGATCGGCAAGCGCTCCGAGCTCGCGTGCGATACCGACCATCGAAAACGCGTGCACCAGGTTGGGGGTAATCTCGAATTCGATCACGTCATCGCCGAGATAGTCACGCATCGGGGTTCCTTCCGGCGCATCGCTGTCGAGCACCAGAATCCCTTCGTGCTCATCGGAGATGCCGAGCTCTTTCTCCGAGCAGGCCATGCCTTCCGACCGCACTCCGCGGATTTTGTTCGCCTTGAGCGTCATCGTCTTCGGCTCTTCGGCGTACGGGTCGACCAGCTTCGCGCCGACGAGCGCCAGGGCGACTTTCTGACCAGCTGCGATATTCGGCGCGCCGGTCACCACCGTCTGCTCGATATCTCCGGCCCTGATGGTCGCCAGGACGAGCCGATCCGCATCGGGGTGCTGATCGACCGCGAGCACCGTCCCGACATAGATCTTTTCCCAGTTGATACCGATCTTCTCGATGCCTTCGGCTTCGAGTCCGGCCATCGTCAGGCGCTGGGCGATCTCTTCCGACGGGATTTCCACCGGGACCAGGTCACGCAGCCAGCTTACGGGTACTTTCATGGGTTCAGCGTTACCTTTCGTTTTCGCGTAATGGTCGGGTTCGCGGTAATCAGGCGAATACGCGATTGAACTGGCTGAGAAATCTGACGTCGCCTTGATAGAAATGACGGATGTCTTCGATGCCGTACTTCAGCATTGCGATTCGCTCGATACCCATGCCGAACGCCCAGCCGGTATAGACGTCGGGGTCGTAGCCGACATGACGGAGTACGTTCGGATGAACCATTCCAGCGCCGAGCAGTTCGATCCAGCCGGTGCCGCTGCACACCCGGCAGCCCTTGCCTTCGCAGAACATGCAGTCGATCGCGAAGTCGACGCCCGGTTCGACGAACGGAAAGTAATCGCACCGAAATCGGACCTTGCGCTCCTGCCCGAAGATCTGACGGGCGAACTCGGCCAAGGTGCCCTTCAAGTCGGTCATCGTGATGCTGGTGTCGACGGCGAGCCCCTCGATCTGGTGAAAGTGCCATTCATGGGTGGCGTCCAGCGCTTCGTATCGGTAGCAACGACCGGGAACGACCACGCGAACGGGCGGCTCGACCTGCTCCATTGTTCTGATCTGCATTGGCGAGGTATGCGGTCGTAGTACGATCTCCCGCTGCTCCGATTCGATGAAGATCGTGTCCCAGACGTCCCTGGCTGGGTGGTCCTGTGGGATATTCAAGGCGTCAAATGCGTAGTAGGCGTCCTCAACCTCGGGGCCCTCCACCGTCTGGAAGCCCATCAGTCCGAATACGCGGGTGATTTCCCTGATCATCCTGGTAACTGGGTGGAGCGTTCCGGCCAAGGGAGTTCGCCCGGGAAGCGTAACGTCGACGCTTTCCTGTTGCAGTCGGGACTGCAGCGACGCGGCCAGCACCTGATCCTGTCGGTTGTCAAACGCCTCCTGGAGTTCGTTCCGAAGAGCGTTCACCGCTTGACCGAACGCCGGGCGTTCCTCGGCCGGAAGCTGGCTGATCCCCTTCATCGCGCTTGTGATCTGTCCTTGGCGTCCAAGGAAGTCGCGATGCCAGTCTGCCAGGTCATCCTCGCTGGTAATCCGTTCAAGTCTTTCCGATGCCTCTCGCTTGAGG
This sequence comes from Thermomicrobiaceae bacterium, assembly GCA_007122555.1. Classification (GTDB taxonomy): domain Bacteria; phylum Chloroflexota; class Chloroflexia; order Thermomicrobiales; family Thermomicrobiaceae; genus SLMJ01. Next base: position 1,850 of record SKTL01000468.1, read on the forward strand.
CGTTCAAGGTCATCACTCATTCGTCATCCTCCGGACGGGCATGAAACCCGGCTAACGCAATGGCGCCATTAACAAACAAAACCCCGCCACAGGGGCGAGGTGTTTCCACGCGGTACCACCCTGATTGATCACCGTTCGTGATCATCTCAGTGCCGGGAGTCCTGACAAATGCGGATCCCGGCGGCTCCGATAATGGGGAGCGAACCATAAACGGCTAGTAGATCAGGTTTGATCGTTCGCCGTGAAGCTCAGGAGTGAATTCGCCGGTCTGCGCCTGATGCGACTTGCAGTCACTGATCGCATCTCCCTGTCTGGCCATGGCGCCGGTTACTCGTCTCCGTCGTCGCCGTTGCGACACTTGGTTGTCCGCTGCAGTATAGCAATCGGCTATCCGGGCGGCAATTCGAAGCGGCGCCCGGCCGGACTGGCGGCCCGTCGCTATAATGCAGTCAAACGAGACCAGTCAGTTACGAACTGAACGCGTCGGATACCAGGAAGGAAAACGCTGCATGTTTGATACGACGATTATTGCGATCCATGGCCGGGAGATTCTTGATTCGCGCGGCAATCCAACGGTCGAGGTGGATGTTGTCCTCGAGTCGGGCGACTCGGGCCGGGCAGCAGTGCCGTCGGGCGCGTCCACGGGGCAGTTTGAAGCTGTCGAGTTGCGAGACGGCGATAAGCGATACGGTGGCAAAGGCGTCGAAACCGCTGTCAATAACATCAACGAGGACATCGCGGATGCAGTGGTCGGCCTTGACGCGCAGGACCAGCGGGCGATCGATCAAACAATGATCGCGCTCGATGGAACACCGAACAAGGGCAAACTCGGCGCGAACGCGATCCTGGGAGTCTCGCTGGCAGTCGCCAGAGCTGCCGCTGCATCGAGCAATCTGCCTCTCTTTCGCTACCTGGGTGGACCACAGGCGCACGTTCTTCCCGTCCCGATGATGAACATCCTCAACGGGGGCAAGCACGCCGAAGGTTCCAGCGTCGACATGCAGGAGTTTATGGTTATGCCGGTTGGCGCCCCCAGCTTTCGCGAGGGACTTCGCTGGGGCGCCGAGATTTTTCACGCCTTGAAGGGCGTGCTGGCGAAGCAGGGATACGCCACGTCAGTTGGCGACGAGGGCGGCTATGCGCCGAGCCTTGATAGTAACGCCGAAGCGCTTGAGGTGATCTCCGAGGCGATCGACAAGGCTGGTTACCGGCTTGGTGACGATGTCGTACTGGCGCTCGATCCGGCGGCTTCCGAACTGTTTGAAAAAGGGAAATACCATCTGGAAGGGGAGGCCCGATTTCTCTCGCAAGACGAGATGGTTGATTACTGGGCGGACCTGACCGATCGATTCCCGATCGCGTCGCTCGAAGATGGCCTCGATGAAGAGGACTGGGAAACCTGGAACAAGCTCAACCAGCGCATCGGCGACCGGGTGCAGCTTGTCGGCGACGATCTTCTGGTAACCAACACGGAACGCCTTGCGCGCGCCATCGAGGAAGATTCCTGCAACTCGATCCTGATCAAGGTGAACCAGATCGGCACCCTTACCGAATCGTTCGCGGCGATCGACATGGCGCATCGCGCCGGATGGACCTCGGTTATTTCACATCGAAGTGGCGAAACCGCCGACTCGTTTATCGCAGATCTGGTCGTAGCGACGAACGCCGGGCAGATCAAGACCGGCGCTCCATCCCGTATGGATCGGGTTGAGAAGTATAACCAACTACTGCGCATTGAAGAATCGCTTGGCGACCAGGCCGGGTATGCCGGTCGAAACGCGCTGAAACTGATCAAGTAGCGTTCGAGGTAACCGGGGAAGGTGGACGAGCCTCTTCCCCGGGTCACATCTTAAACAGTATCTGACCGGTCATCTCACTGTCTGGTTTGAGTTGGAGTAGCGCAAGGACTGTCGGCGCGATATCCGCAAGTCTGCCTTCCGGCGCCATCCCTACCTTCCGCAGCGGCGAGTCATCTGCTGATATCAGCGCCAGCGGAACTGGGTTCAACGTGTGCGCGGTCCAGACATCATCACCGCCGGGAATCAGCATCTCCTCGGCGTTGCCGTGGTCCGCAGTGGCGATAACGGCGCCGTCGCGAGACAGAGTGGTCTCAACGATGCGACCAATCGAGTGATCCACCGTTTCAATTGCTGCAACCGCGGCATCGAAATCACCGGTATGGCCAACCATGTCTCCGTTGGCGTAGTTGACCAGAATGAATCGGTGCTTGCCGGATTCGATTGTCTCGCACACGATATCCGTTACTTCTGGTGCGCTCATCTCCGGCTTGAGGTCGTAAGTGGCGACGTTCGGCGACTGGACCATTTCGCGATCCTCACCGGGGAATGGCTCCTCACGTCCGCCATTGATGAAGTAGGTGACGTGGGCGTACTTTTCGGTCTCGGCGATGTGAAACTGCGTCATACCAGCGTCACTGATCACCCGTGCGAGCGGGTTCCGCACATCTTCAGCCGGAAAGACGACCTCGACCGGCAAGTCCTTCTCGTACTGCGTCATGGTTGCGATGAAGAGACGCTCTGGTCTTTGCCCCCGGTCGAAGCCGTCGAATTCATCAAGCGCGAATGCGCTGACAATTTGCCGCATACGGTCAGCCCTGAAGTTGACAAAGACAATGGCGTCCCCATCGTGCACCGTTCCATCGACGCCATCGATCACGACCGGCTCAATGAATTCATCGGTGACGTTCGCGTTGTAGGAATCCTCAATCGCTGCGACCGGATCGGAGGCGATTGACGCGTCGCCTTCGACAATCGCCCTCCAAGCTCGCTCAGTGCGATCCCAGCGTTTATCGCGATCCATTGCGAAGTATCGGCCGGTCACCGTGCCGATCGCTCCAACCGCGAGCTCTTCCATATCGGTCATCAGCGTGCGGGTAAACGCCGCGCCCGATGTCGGCTCGGTGTCCCGCCCGTCCATAATGGCGTGAGCGATGACTGACTCGACTCCAGCTTCGGCGCAGAGCTCCAGCA
>SKTL01000490.1 GCA_007122555.1 Thermomicrobiaceae bacterium
CGGTTGCGAAACGGTAGCCGCGAGCCCGAAGGCCGTCGATCATTGCCGGGAGCGCGGCGGCGTCCTGCGATGCTGCGCCAACGTGCATCAGGATGTTTCCGCCGGGTGTCGCCCCGTTGAACACGCGCTGGTTGATCTGGGCGGCGGAAAGCCCCTGCCAGCCGAGCGTGTCCACTGTCCACATCACGTTGTACTCGTAGCCGTTGCGGGCGAGGTCGAGCAAGACGGAGTTGTCATAATCGCCAAACGGCGGACGGAACAGAGGCTTCATGTCAAATCCAGTGAGCGACTTGACAAGATCTTCGGTGCGTTTGATCTGGCTGTCGCGCTGGGCGGACGTCAGCGCGGTGTAGGTGAAGGACGCGCCGGTGAAGGACGGATGGTCCCAGCTGTGGTTCATCACGTCGTGCCCGTCGTTGACGATGCGGCGCATCAGATCCGGGTTTGCCTGCGCCCAGACGCCAGTCATGCCAAACGTCGCCTTGACATTCTTCTGAGCGAGCGTGTTCAGAATCTGCTCACCATATCCGCGATCTGAGCCGGCATCGAATGTAAGGACAATGATTTGCTCGCTGGTGTCGAAGTTCCGAATCGTGGCGGCGCCGGTCTGGGCGGTCGCGACCGGAACGGTTGCGAGCGCCAGGGCGAGGATCATCAGAATGAGCATTGGCCTGCTGCCGGATATGCGTCGGGATCGGGATACTCTGCGTTCCAACGGATTGCCTTTCATGAAGCTGGACCTCGCCGAACTCCATCATGACGCCGAGCAGATTGAAAGGTCGTCACGCGTCGAGCATGAACGCATCGTTCTCGTGTCAATGTCGCTGCTTGACAGAGCTGCTACTCTCTAAACAGAGATACCCCTATGGGGTATATTCCAGATATCCAGCGAAGGAGCACGATGTGAACGCGAATCACCATCACCATCACGTCGACCGCGACGAAGGACACGATCATGAGCACGGCGGACATGATGCCCACGCCGGCCACGATGCGGAGATGTTCCGGTCGAAATTCTGGGTGGCGCTGATTCTGACGATTCCGGTTGTGCTCTACGCCGAGATGATCCAGGACTGGTTCGGGTACACCGCTCCGGCGTTCCCGGGGTCCGGCTGGATGCCGATGATCCTGGCGTCGATCATCTTCATCTACGGGGGCGGGGTCTTTCTGCAGGGAGCCTGGCATGAGCTCCAGGCGCGTCAACCAGGCATGATGACGCTGATTTCGCTGGCGATTTCGGTCGCCTTCGGCTATTCGCTGGCGGTCGAGCTCGGCTTCCCCGGCGAGCAGCTCTACTGGGAGCTCGCCACGCTGGTGACGATCATGTTGCTGGGTCACTGGATCGAGATGCGAGCGATCGGCCGGGCGCAGGGGGCGCTCTCTGAACTGGCGAAGCTGCTGCCGGACATGGCCGAGCGGATTGTCGACGGGCGCGTTGAAGAAGTGCGGGCGGATCAACTGCAGACTGGCGACCTCGTGCTGGTCCGGCCGGGAGCCAGCGTTCCCGCTGACGGCCTGATCAGAGAAGGCCGGAGCAGCGTGAATGAGGCGATGATCACCGGCGAGTCGGTTCCTGTCAGCAAATCGATTGATGATGAGGTGATCGGCGGGACGGTAAACGGCGAAGGATCGCTCCGGGTCGAGATTACGCGTACCGGTGAGCACTCCGCGCTCGGCGGGATTATGCGGCTCGTTCAGCAGGCTCAGGAGTCCGGATCCCGGGCCCAGGCGCTGGCGGACCGGGTGGCGGGCTGGTTGACCTATGTCGCCCTGACTGCCGGCGCGATCACGCTGGTCGTCTGGTTGCTGACGGACGAGCCGTCGAGCTTCGCGATCGAACGCATGGTGACGGTGCTGGTGATCGCCTGCCCGCACGCGCTGGGGCTGGCGATTCCGCTCGTGATCTCCATCTCGACGACGCTCTCAGCCCGCCAGGGACTGCTCGTGCGGGATCGGATCGCGCTGGAACAGGCCCGCAACGTCGACACGGTGATTTTCGACAAGACCGGGACCCTGACCCGCGGAGAAATGGGTGTCACTGACACCGCGATTGCCGACGGAGTTGATCTGGATGATGCGCTGGCGTTGATCGCTAGCGTGGAAGGTGATTCGGAGCATCCGATCGCGCGCGCTGTTCGCGACTACGCTGAAGAACGCGGGGTGGAGCTTCCGGAGCTCAGTCATTTTGAGTCGTTGCCTGGCCGTGGCGTGCAGGCATGGCTCGGTGAGCAGCGGATCGCGGCTGGCGGGCCGCGATTGCTGGAATCGATCGAGATCGAACCTGACGAAAAGGTTCGTAACGCGGCCGGGCAATGGGGCGCCGAAGGCAAAGCGGCGATCTATCTGGTCGTTGACGATCAGGTACAGGCGGCATTCGGACTGGCGGACGTGATCCGGGATGAATCCTACGCTGCGATCCGACGATTGAAGGAACTGGGTATCCGATCCGTGATGATCACCGGCGATAGCCAGCAGGTGGCGGATTCCGTCGCCCGGCAGCTGGGGATCGACGAGGTCTTCGCCCAGGTGCTCCCGGAGCACAAGGCCGGTCATGTTACTGAGTTGAAGGAACAGGGCCGAACCGTGGCGATGGTCGGTGATGGCGTGAACGACGCGCCGGCGCTGGTCACCGCGGATGTCGGCATTGCGATCGGCGCCGGCACGGACGTCGCCATCGAGAGCGCCGGGATCATTCTTGTCCGCAACGATCCGCAGGATGTCGTCCGGATTATCGAGCTCAGCCGTGCCGGGTATCGAAAGATGGTCCAGAATCTCGTCTGGGCGACCGGGTACAATGCATTCGCAATCCCGCTGGCGGCCGGCGTACTGGCGCCGATCGGCATTGTGATGGCCCCGGCGATCGGGGCGGTGCTGATGTCGGCGAGCACCGTCATCGTTGCCGCGAACGCCCAGTTGCTTCGCCGGTTGAATCTGGACGACTTGTAGAAGGACCCTGATGTATCTCGACGTGATTGCGAACGATGACCGTAGTGATAAAGACCGGGAACAACTCCAGCGGTTGAACGCGGCTGTCTATCCTCCCGGCGACTCCACCGATAACCCGGGAGCTGGACTCAGCTGGGCCCGCACCGAAAGGAGCGTGGTGGTTCGCATAACCGTCGATGGTGATATCGTCGCTCATGCAGGTGTGTTGACTCGATGCTGTTTACACAACGACCGGCCGGTTCGGATCGGCGGAATCGGCGGCGTCAAGACACATCCGGAGATTCGCAACAGCGGATTGGGACGTCAGGTGATGACCCGCGCGGCTGAAATCCTCCGCGACGATCTCGCGGCGGATTTCGGACTCCTGGTCTGTCCTGTTTCCGCGGCCGGATTCTACGAACGCCTCGGTTGGCGCGCGTTCAGCGGGGAGCTCTGGATTGATCAGCCCGCCGGGCGGACGCTGTTCACGATCAATCAGGTGAAGGTGCTGCCGCTCCGGGGTGAGGCTCCGGTATCTGGAACGATCGATCTTTGCGGTTTTCCGTGGTGATCGACGCGCGTGTCGCGGCTCGATCATCGTAGTCTCCCTTACAGCCCATAGCGGTTGTCGCTGCTATGCTTTTGCCGTGTGCTTCGCGGCGTGGCGGGCGCAACACGTGCTGGACTCGAAAGCAGGACTGAATGGCGACCAAGATGGGGACGCGAGGATGGCTGGGCGTTGTGGTTACCGTGGTTGTCCTCGGGGGCATAGCCATTATCGCAATCTGGATGAGCCTGGATCAATCGACCAATCCCGATTATCAGCTTCGTGAGGAACGTCCCGGTATTGGGGAGTATTTCATTCACCTGTGGGTTGATCCACAGCCGCCGACCACTGGCGTGGTCGAAATCAGCGCGCAAGTGAGCACGATTATCGGAACGCCGATCGAGCTTGGCGGACTGAACATCGACGTGGCCCCCCCGGATGACGGCGAACCCCGTGAGCTTGATACTCGTCACACATATGATGGTCCGAATGACGGGGATCTCTACATTGCCGAGACGTCTTTCGATCAGCCGGGAACCTGGCAGGTCGTCGTGAGATATCGATTTGGAGCAGGGTCAGAGGTCACCGATACGTTCGATATCGAGGTTGCCGACTGATTCGTTTCCAATGCTGAATCGATGCAACCATGAAGCGAGTCGTGATTCTGGGCATTCCGGGAGCGGGAAAATCGACATTCGCTCGCAAGCTGGCGAAGAAGCTGGATCTTCCGCTGATTCATCTTGATCGTCACTTCTGGAGTCCCGGCTGGAAGGCGTCATCCCAGGAGCAGTTCGATGAAACGTTGCGCGAGCTGGTTTCGGGCGACGCCTGGATCATGGACGGCAACTACCGGCGGACGATTCTGCATCGCCTGGAGCGGGCCGATACCGCCGTTCACCTTGATGTTCCCAGACGAACCGCAATGCGCCGCGTTCTGAAGCGGATCATTACCTATCGCAACGGCGGGCGACCCGACATGGCCGAAGGATGTCACGAGCGCTGGTTCGATCGTGATTTCCTGCGATACATCTGGCGATATCACCAGGATATTCATCCGGAAGTTGTCAGGCATCTCGAAGTGTTCGAGGAACGTCCGGACAATCAGGTCGTGCGGCTGAATGGCGTCCGGGAGATGGACGCCTGGCTCGAGCGGATTTCCAAGGTGGAGGATTCGACGCTCCGGTAACAGCGGAACGTTAGCGAAGCACGTGCAGGATCGTGTAGATCCCGAGGAACCCCATCACAAGGCCGGCGATTGCGCTCGGCCAGCCATGTTGCCGGGCGTCATTGAGCATCTTGCCGCCGTACAGCGTGATTCCAGCTCCGGCCATCGCCGATAGCGAGATCATCGTAATCCGTCCGGCGTC
>SKTL01000284.1 GCA_007122555.1 Thermomicrobiaceae bacterium
ATTGCTCCGCTGCGCTGGAACGAAAGAGCGATATCGTACTCCATAGCGGCGGGAAATCGTGCGGTGTCCCAGATCGCATACCACGACGCGATTGAGCACTATCGCCGTGCACTCCACTTGATCGCCCAGTTAGAGACGCCTGATCCGGAACTGCACTGCGATGCGCTCCTCTCTCTGGGTTTTGCTCAGCGCGCAGTCGCCGCATCCTTCGGTTACGATCACGTCGCACAGGGAACCTTCCGGCGCGCCGCCAATGCAGCACGAGAGATCAGTTCGCCGATTGCGTTTGCTCGCGCGGTCCTGGGCTTTGCCGGCCCCAACCCGCTGAACTGCTGGGGCGAGCACGAGCAGATTCAACTCCTCGAAGAGGCGCTGCACTGGCTTCCTCCCGAAAACGTGAAGCTTCGCGCACAACTACTCTCCCGGCTGGCAGTGGATCTTCAAATCGTACCGGACACCGCGAGCCGCGCCGAACAGCTTAGTAACGAGGCCGTGGCGCAGGCTCGCGAGCTGAACGATTCATCGCTTCTGACATCTGCGCTGCTGGCTCAGCACGTTATTCATGGGTCACCGGATAACATCGAGCTACGACTGCAGATCTCCAGTGACCTCCTCCAGACCGCAGCCCTCCCCGACGATCTTCATTCGATGTACATCGGTATGATGCTTCGCATCCAGGACCTGATCGAAACTGGCGATTACGTGGGTGCTCGCGCCGTGTTCGACTGGTTCATCTCTTCGCTTAGACCACTTCGCCTGCCAAAAAGCCTGACGCGAAGTCCGGAAGTGTCGATGAATATCATCTGGGAGTTGATACGTGGCAACTTCGCCGAAGCTGAGCGTCTCCTGACCGAGCAAGTCGAATTCCTGGTCCACCCGACTGGCTTCTTTCGCGGCCTCTTCGTCGTGGTGCGGGAACAGGGTCGACACAGCGAATTGCGAACCATGCTGAGCAAGCACATTCTCATCGACGCGGCGAAGGCGCCGCTCGTACGTGAGTACCGGATCTATCGACTGCTCCTCGACGCGGAACTGGGCGACGAACTGGCGGCGCGAGAAGAACTGGGCAAATTCGCAGTGGACGGATTCCGCGGTGTTCCAAAGGACCGTCGCTGGCTGCCCAGTATGGCGTTACTGGCTGAATCGATCGCAATTCTGGAAGACGCGTCCAGCGCCGCACAACTGTACGACCTCCTATACCCCTATTGCGAGCGGTTTGTTGCCCAGGTCTCCGGGTCCGGATATTTTGGCCCAGTCACTCATTACCTCGGACTGCTGGCGACGACCCTCGGCCGCTGGGATGCAGCGGACGAGCATTTTCAAAATGCGCTGTCCGTCAACGAGCGGATGGGCGCGCGGGCGTTCGCAGCACGCACCCGGTTCGCCTGGGCCGATATGTCGCTGAGGCGCGGGGAGCCCGGCAACGTCAAACAGGCCCGCGAATTGCTGGTTATGGTACGAGAGGCGACGGAAGAAATGGGCATGGTCACGCTGGATCAACAGGCCCAGCAACTCTGGCGGAGGCACTTCGCCGAACCAATCCGGGGTCATGATCGTCAGCCGTTACCTGAACGCGACCCCGCGAACGCCCCTCCCGCCGGACTGACCCCTCGCGAAGTAGAGGTCCTTGCGCTGGTAGCGCAGGGGTTATCCAACCCGCAGGTCGCCGATCGTCTCTTCCTCAGCCCGCGAACGGTCGGCCAGCACTTGCGATCGATCTACAGCAAACTTGGCGTGGGATCGCGGACCGCCGCCACCCGTTTCGCTGTTGAGCACGAGCTCATCTGATCCACAGCTGACACCGCTAGCGGCCTTCCCGACGTGCCGCGCCAAGCTTTCGCTGCTCCGAAGTTCCTCTTTACCGTACGCCACCTTACGTCACTTGACGCATCCCGACATCAAGTCCCGTCTCCGGAATGCGTCAACTGGCCGATGCGCCCGCTCAACTCCCCTCGCTAGATTGGTCCTACACGGACGATCAACCACCGCAGGGGGCAACCTCGATCCACCTGTGGGCGACGGAAACGTGAGGGGGATCTGGCATGGTTCATTCACAACGTGGTCAGATGAACGCCGCACCTCTTGATACATCGGCGGTGGCGTATCTGCGAAACAGCGCGCGCGGCGACGTGATCTTCCCCGAAGATATCGAATACGACGAAGCCCGCCGGGTCTTCAACCACATGATCGACCGCTTTCCGGCAGTGATCGTGCGTTGTACAGATTCGGACGATGTCGCCCGCGCAATCGACTTCGCCTATGTCAACGAGCTGCCAGTGGCCATCCGAGGCGGCGGACACAGTGTCGCCGGTCATTCGACCTGCGACGGCGGGCTCGTTATCGACCTGTCATTGATGAAGAGCGTCACCGTCGACCCCGATGATCGAACGGCCATTGCCGGAGCTGGCCTGACACTCGGTGAACTTGATCGGGCAACCCAGCAGCACGGGCTGGCCACGCCACTCGGCATTGCGTCCATCACAGGAATCGCTGGCCTAACCCTCGGCGGCGGCGTGGGTTGGCTCAACGGCAAGCACGGTCTGACATGCGACAACGTACTTTCCTTCGAGATTGTGACCGCAGACGGTCGGAAGCTTCACGCCAGTCCCGACGAGAATGCTGACCTCTACTGGGCGCTCCGCGGTGGGGGCGGAAATTTCGGAGTGGTGACGTCGTTCGAGTACCGGCTCCATCGGGTCAAACGGGTGCTTGGTGGGATGGTGGTACATCCGCTGGACCGTGCCCGGGACGTGCTGCGTTTTTACCGGGAGTTCGCCGCGGCGTCACCGGATGAATTGAGCACCCTCGCGTCGCTCGGTACTTCGCCGGATGGCGATCCGATCGTCGTTGTTTCCTCGTGCTACTCGGGCCCGATCGAGGATGGCGAACTGGTTCTCAAACCCCTCCGCAAGTTCGGTTCGCCACTTCTGGATGGGATCGGCGAAAAAGAGTATCTCGAGTTGCAGGGTATGAAGGACGCCGGCTTCCCCCACGGCAATCAGCACTACTGGAAGTCAGGTTTTCTTTACGAAATCTCCGACGAGGCGATCGAGGTACTGATTGATTCTGCAAGGTCGCGACCGTCGACCCTCACTGGTATCGGCCTCCAGCACGTTCACGGCGCGGCCACGAGAGTCGCCCCGGAGGCGACGGCCTTCGCCCACCGTGCCGAGTATTTCGACTGTCCAGCCCTGACGCAGTGGCGGGACCCGTCCGAGGCCGAACCGAACATTCAGTGGGCGCGAGAGCACTGGAATGCCATGAAACCGCACTTTGGTCAGGGCGTCTACCTGAACAACCTGGGCGAGGAGGAGGTGGAGCAGGTCCAGGCGGCCTACGGCGCCAACTATCAACGACTGGCGGAGATCAAATCCAGATACGATCCGGAGAACATCTTCCGGCTGAACCAGAACGTCCCGCCGGCGCCTGCGCGCTGAGAAATCGCACATCGATCGGACTTCTTGAGCCACGCCTCGTAGCTGGTCGTTAAAGGGGAGTCGATGGACCCGTGCCGCATGATCGAAAACCTGGTTCGCACTCAGTCAATCCCCGGCGAGAAGCGCTCGCAGCATGCTCAACAGAGCGACGATGCCAAGGAGTTGTCCCGAGGCGACATTGGAGGCGGCGCCGTTGGCGTAATCCGCCAGGAAGTGACGGCTAGTCTGAAGGGACCCGAACTTGCACAATTCGGCGCGGCAGTGCCGGCTGTTATTTTCGGTCTCGCTTCGATAAGCGTCCCCCTATCGACCGCCCAAGCTTTTGGACTGACTGAAGGTCAGACTTCGTCGATGATCTTCGCGCTGTTCGGGATTCCGGGATTGCTGTGCCTGATCGTGGCGCGTATTTATCGGCAGCCGGTGCTGATCGCCTGGCATGTTCACAGCCTGGTGTTTATTACTGCCATGTCGGTTCAGTACACGTATCCACAGGTGCTGGGTGGTCTGATCGTGGCCGGGTTCCTGGTATTCCTGCTCGGCGCGCTCGGGTTATCGGCGCGGCTTGCGTCGCTCATCCCGGCGCCGATCGTCTTCGGAATCGTGGCGGGGACGGCGCTCCCGTTCGTCGTCCGAGTGTTCAACGAAATGACCACATTTCCATTGCTAATCGGTGTAACGGTCGGGACGTACATCATCGGGCGGCGATCTCTGCCGGCACACGTGCCTCCAATACTGCCTGCGCTGCTAATTGGAGTCGGAGCGGCGATCGTGCTTGGTGAATTCGGCGGCCTACCGGGGCACTGGGCACTGCCGGTTCCCGAGCTGATCCTTCCGGCTTTCTCGTGGCAGGCGGTGGTGAGTATCGCGCCCATCGTTACCGTGTTCATCGCACTGCAATCCAACCTGACAACGTCAATCTACTTGCGAAGCCAGCAGTACGAAGTACCTGATCGCCTCACGAACGTCTTGACCGGAGGGGGTACGTCGATCGGTGCGTTCTTCGGCGCGGCGCCAATCTCGACCGGCAGTGCGGTGATCGCCCTCGTAGCTGGTCCGGATGCCGGAGACCGCCGGGCTCGATACTGGACCGTCTATCTCTGTGGTGTTGCCTGGATCTTGATCGCGCTCGGAGCAGCCACGGTCGCGACCATTCCGAGCATCATGCCCCTGTCGTTGCTGTTTGCACTGGCGGGGATCGTCCTGTTGGGCGTTCTGGGCCAGGCGCTGCAGGAGATCACCCGGGACCCATTGCGATTGGGCCCGCTGTTCGCGTTCGTCGTCGCTTCTTCTCAGTTGACGCTTCTCGGATTGGGTCCGCTGTTCTGGGCGCTGGTGATTGGTCTGGCGGTCACCCTGCTGCTCGAGCGAGAAAGCTACTCGGCGACGCGCTCATAGCGACCA
>SKTL01000115.1 GCA_007122555.1 Thermomicrobiaceae bacterium
CCATCCTGCAAGTGGCAGAAGATCGATCGTCCCATGTCTCGGACGGTCATGATCCGTCCTGAAACGGTGATCTCCTCCGGATCGTGTTCGCCACCGAGGGATTCCTCGATATCGGCGAATCTCGCCAGAGCCTCCTCCGCGGTGTGTGTCCGATGCGATCGGGGGGGATACGGATCAATTCCCTGGTCGCGTATCTCCTGTAACTTCGCCAATCGACGTTCTTGATGTTCACTCAACGACATCGTCTCTCGCCCCGTTTCCACTCCATGGTGTTCCGGTTTCGTCAGGCCGGTTCTGCGACACAAAAAAGCCGCGGACCATGCATCTGATCCGCGGCAAACGTACTCTGTGCGCGGGAATTACTCAACCTTTTCGATCGTGAACGTCGTATCCCCGCCAGGAGCGCTAACGACCACGGATTCGCCGACGCGTTTCCCCATCACCGCAGCGCCAACTGGCGATTCGGTCGATATGGTGCCGCGAAGCGTGTTTGCTTCCTGAGGACTGACGAGCGTCCAAGTGTCGGTTTCATCATATTCGTCGCGCAGCGTGACCGTTGAACCAAACTGCACGACGTCTGTTGCTTCGCCCCGCGCGACGACCTTCGCCCGACGCAGGATGTGTTCGATCTCCCGCATCCGAGCTTCGATAATGACAAGCTCTTCCTTGGTTTCTTCGTACTCGCTGTTATCCGAAACATCGCCGTCGGACGTCAGTTCTTGAATGCGATGCGCAACAGCGGGATGTTTTTCGGACCGGAGCTTGTGCAACTCCTGCTCCAGGCCTTCTTTGCCCTGCTCGGTGAGAATCACAGGACTGTCGGATGCCATAATTGCCCTTCTTTCGACCAGCACTTCGAACCATAGCGCGGCACGCACGCACATCGCTGCTTACCGGACTGGTAAGCAGCTGAGAATCGTGCCGGGTTCCGGTGAATTGTTTCCGGACAGGTTGGTCGTAGTGCTCGACCGTATACCAAAAACCGAGGACAGTTGTCCTCGGCCTCCTGTGCGAGTGGGAAAAGTATAGCTGAAGCCGAAGCAGAGTGCAACGGGCCAGCGTATCCCCTCGTATCCCGGACTCCGTTCGGATGCCGGGACTGCGTGGGTGAGAAGGGACTCGAACCCCTGACCTCACGGATGTGAACCGTGCGCTCTAACCAGCTGAGCTACTCACCCGTTCGCGAATTTCGCTCGCACGAGTATAGCGGTTTCCCGGACGGGCGGCAACATCTACCACTCGTCACTCATTTGATATACAGCAAGCGTCTGACTGATCAGCGATGTCGCTTCGATCAGCGCTTGATCCAGCCGGTTTCGCTCCCGCCTTAGCTTCGTCAGCCATGGATAATAGGCATCCGGCATATTGCGGCGATCCGGAAGCTGACGGGCTGGCTGAAGACCGGGCAACGGTTCGCCGGGCACCGCGGGGTCTTGCTCGTACTCGCCGGAGACCGTGTAGTTCACCGGGATCAGTATCCGGCTTACGCCCGTGATGCAGCCGTTATAGAGCGCGACCTCGTCCTCGCTGGCACCGGAATCCAGCTGCAAAGACTGAAGCTCGTTCGCGGCTGACTCCAGGTTTCCCGCGAGTTCAATGGAGCCGGTCAGGTCGAGGTCTTCACCAGCGACCGACTGCAGTTTCTCGAGCGTTTCTCGAATCTCACGCGCCGCTCCAGTCTGATCATACTGGAGCTGACGCTGCGTACAGAGTCGGTATACGGTTGCGAGCAGGATACTGGCGTCACGCTCCAGGTTCACCGGGTCGAGCTTGTCGATCGTGTCGTCAGCGGTATGCCACCACCAGCCGAGCCCGCCGCCTCTACCCAGGAGCGCCCCGATGCCGGTTGGCGTGTCCTCCGGGGGTTGCTGCGAAATCGAGCAGTAGAACGAGGGGACGCCGGTTCCCCAGAAGGACTGATCACCCAGTCGTCCGATGCGATCATATTGAAGGCTTGCGCCGGCGACTCGCTGAAAGAGATCGCGAGCAATCGGGTAGCTCTCAGCCATCGTGCTCGCCGACGAAAGGTCCGACGCCCCGATACCACCCGGAGAATCAATGTTCACGTGCGCAAGGCAGTAATGATGCGTGAACGACCAGAACTCGTCGGCGTACCAGGCGGACGTCGCGTATCGCGCGTGCGAATGACCAGACCAGAACGCGATCCGCAGTCCGTGCCGGAGCTGCTCCCGATACGTTGCCAGAATCCGAGCGGTCTCGAGCATAGACGCGTTGGCGCTGCCGTTGTCCATCGCGCCGTGGTACCAGGAATCGACATGCCCGCTGAGCAGGACGTGCATCGTGTACGCATCCATACCCGGCGTGTCGGCAATCAGAACGGGCAGCGGTTTCCAGCCGGTGTCGACTTCGGCAGTGATCCTGACTCGGCAAGGTCCCGATTTCATCGCCGCTCGCAATCGCTCGGCGCCGTGCCGGTCCACTGAGATGTGCGGGATCTTCGGCAGCATGTGCATGGTGTTTGGAGTCGGATTGCCCCAGACCGGCGATATCGTCATCTCGTGAATCTGCGGGCCGCTGTTGTGAATTACCGCAGCGGCGCCGAATGATTCGGCCGGAGCCACCGTGTTGGGTGTCGCGAGTCCTTCGAGCAGGACCGCCTTGCCGCGAACCGAACGGGATGAGTATTCGGGCGTCGATCCATTACCGCCGTCGATGAGTTCCAGTTCGATTCCCGCATCGGGCGTCGATGGCGAGAACGAGTGCGTAATGCATCGAATCGGCTCATCTTCGCCCGCGATGTGGAGCGTCGCGCTCCGGGGGATGCTGACCAGACAGACCGGATTATGTCGCTGACAGGCGTACCCAAGGGATTCGAGTTCGCTCTGAATCAGATCGAACGCCTTGCGCTCGCCGTCGGACCCCGATAACCGCTCCCACTGCGCAATCGCGGCGGTCGTCTGCATGAGCCGTTCGGAGTCGACGCTGGACAACACCTGATCTATCTGGTCAGACATGATTGCTCTCTGTTCCGGGGCCGTTAGCCCAGCTCGGCGATACACTCGATTTCGACGATGGCGCCGGCCGGCAACCGCGACACCTGGATCGTACTCCGAGCCGGTTGACCCTCTCCGAAGTACCGGGCGTAGATCTCATTGAAGGTCTGGAAGTCGTCAAGGTTAGTCAGGAAGCAGGTCGTCTTCAGAACCTTGTCGATCGATGAGCCGGATGCTTCCAGCAGGTTGCTCAGATTACTCAGCACCTGTTCCGCCTGGACGGTGATATCTCCTTCAACGAGCTTCCCGCTTGCCGCATCGAGCGGAATCTGCCCGGAGACGAAGAGCATGTCGCCAAACTTGACTGCCTGCGAGTACGGGCCGATTGCCGCCGGAGACTTGTCGGTCGATACGATTTCCTTCGGCATGATTTGCGATCCTTTCTCGACTGATTGTTCGGATTCCGCCGCCGGGAGCCTGGTTCGCGGCGCTTGCTGACTCTAGCATCGCGATTCAGACCGGTCAATCAGACAGCGACGCCGGCGATCGTTTAGGATTTGCCAGGTTCAGTGGTTCCTGGAACAGGTGGGCAATGCGCATTAGCGTCGTCATCGTCAACTACAATGGAGCAACGTTACTTCCGGACTGCCTGGACGGCCTGGAAGCGCAGACTCGCCCGGCGGACGAAGTGATCATCGTTGATAACGCGTCAACAGACGACTCCGTACCCCTGTTGCGGCAGCGCTACCCGTGGACCCGGATTATCGAATCAGATACCAATCTCGGTTTCTCAGAGGGGAACAACCTTGGTATTCGCGCCAGTTCAGGCAGTATCGTCGTTTTGCTGAATAACGACACGACGCCGTCACCCGGATTCGTCGAGGAGATAACCGGACCGCTGGAGCGCGATGACCAGTTGTCAGCGGTTTCCGGTGTGATGCTTTTTTCGGAGCACGTGAACACGGTCGCTACATCCGGCATTAAGGTCTTCTCTAACGGTCTTGCGCTCGACAGTGACATTGGCGCTCGCTGGCGCGATCTGCCTGCCGAAGGGGGGGTATTCGGCCCCACGGGCGGGGCGGCCGCATTTCGCCGATCAGCACTGGATGATGTCGAACTCTTCCCGGAGCCGTTCTTTCTCTACCTTGAGGATGTTGATCTCGCCTGGAGATTACGGTTGCGCGGCCATCGATCAGTTTCTCGTTCCGCCGCCTGGGCGTTGCACATATACTCGGCCAGCTCGGTCGAAGGATCGATGCTCAAGGACTACTACCTCGCCAGGAATCGAGCCTGGACGCTGATCCGGTGCTGGCCTGATACGCTCTGGCGCCGGTTCTGGCCAGTCATATTGAGATATGAGTTTGGTGCACTGGCATTCGCATTGCTTACCGGTCGATGGGCATCTCTCCGGGGTCGAATGGCCGGCTGGGCCGGTGTCCGCCGGCTGTGTCGCGTTCGCGCCCGGATCCAGCGATCGGTAACAGCGGACGAGCAGGAGTTGTTATACTGGATACATTCGGCTCCGTCCGTTCGCAACGTTCTTCGCGTCCGAAGCGTTATACGTTCAATGATCGAATCAAGTGATCCGGGCCGAACGCCTGACAGAGGCGCTAACGGCTGAGAATATGATCAAGACAGCGCATTCTGGCGAGCATTCTTCAGGAAGGACCGATATCTTGGCGGTTCAGGCAGACCAGCAACCAGGCTATCACGGCGCCGCGGTTGAAGGTAATTCCCTCGGGCAATCGTTCCTTTCGGCCATGTTGACGATGACCGCAACGCTCGGCTTCATTATCGCCTTACTGGCGACTTCGGTCATCGGGTACGGGCTGATGTATCG
>SKTL01000213.1 GCA_007122555.1 Thermomicrobiaceae bacterium
ACGCGTTCGGAGAGCATCCGTAGATGACCGAATCACTGCTCCCGTAACCAGTGCGGAGAACGCATTCAAGTTTTCTGTCAGTCAGCGGTCGACACGTGAACCGGACGCAATACGAATCCGGTGTATCCCTCGGCCGCGACACGATCGCAGATTTCCCGGTACATGCCCACGCCACCGGTGTACGGCATGAAAACGACAGGCTTGCCCGGGACATTCGCGCCTTTCCACCAGGAGTTCCCCTGCGCAAAGAGCATTGATCCAGCGACCTCGTTGACATGCGCCGTCCACGCCTGTTCTTCTTCCGGCGTCGTTTCGATATGGCTGATCTGCTCCCGCTCGAGGTGTTCCAGACAATCGGAGATCCACTCGACATGTTGTTCGATCGAAACCATCATGTTGCTGAGGACTGACGGGCTGCCGGGCCCGGTAATCGTAAAGAAGTTGGGGAATCCGGCCACAGCCAGCCCCAGATAGGTCACTGGTCCGTCCCGCCATTTCTCCCGCAGCTGTATCCCGTCCCGACCCCGAATATCGATATTCTTCAGCGTTCCGGTCATCGCGTCGAACCCGGTGGCGAACACGATGCTGTCAAGCTCGTACTCCGCCTCAGACGTGCGAAGCCCGGAGGGCGTAATCGTTTCAATCGGCGCCGACTTTACATCGACAAGCGTGACATTGTCACGGTTGTAGGTTTCAAAATAGTGTGTGTCGATGCAGAGCCGTTTGGTCCCGATCGGATAATCGGTCGGAACGAGTTTCTCAGCGGTGACCGGATCATGGACGATTTCACGGATGCGGTCGCGGACGAACTCGGCCGCAGTTTCGTTCGCTTCGGAATCGGACAGCAGGTTACCGAACGATGACAGATATCCAAGTCCGCCGACCTCCCAGCGATATTCGTAGATCGCCTGTCGCTCTTCCTCGGAGACGTCCTGCGCTCGCACCGGACTGACATCAAGGATATACCCGCGCCTGGACGTTCGAGCCTGCTCCCGGAGCTGCTGATAATTCTCCTTGACCTCACGAACATAGTCTGGATCGAGCGGGCCGTTATGGGCCGGTACGCTGTAATTCGGCGTGCGCTGGAACACGTACAGGTGATCCGCCTGCTCGGCGATAACCGGGATAGACTGGATCGCCGAGGAGCCGGTGCCGATGATGCCGACCCGTTGCCCGGTGAAGTCGACGCCCTCATGCGGCCACTGGCCGGTGTGGTACCAGGCGCCCTTGAACGAGTCGAGCCCCTCGAATCGAGGCAACTGCGCGGTTGACAGGCATCCGGTCGCCATAATCAGGTATCTTGCAACTGCCTGATCACCGGAGTTCGTCTGGATGCGCCACTGGGCGAGATCCTCGTCGAACTCCGCCCGGTCAACCCGTGTGTTGAAGACGATATCCCGCTTGAGGTCGAGTTTGTCGGCGACCCAGTTGGCGTAACGCAGGATTTCGGGTTGCGCCGGATATCGCTCGGACCATTCCCATTCTTGCTGGATCTCTTCCGAGAACGAATAGGAATATTCGACACTCTCGGTATCGCAGCGTGCGCCGGGATAGCGGTTCCAGTACCATGTGCCTCCGACACCGTCGCCGGACTCGTACACGCGAGCGATCAATCCAAGTTGTCGAAGTCGATGCAGCATGTACATGCCGGCGAAACCGGCCCCGACGATGACAGCATCGATCGAGTCGTTGCGAGATCCTGTGTCCGTGGAAGTAACTGCCGCGACGTCGTTCATTGTAGTTCCACCTGTTCGTTGTTCATATTCGGAATCCCGGACTGCCGCTCCAGGCGGAGACCTCCCGGGCGTTTCGTTTGTCAGCCAGCTTCGTTCGTTCTCAGTGTAGCAGTTTCTCGCTTACGTGCATCACGACGATTCCGCCCTGCAAACCTGCCTGCTAGTATGGGAGCGTTCTCAACGATCGCAGATGAGTGGAGTGTATACCGGTGCGAATCGAAACCAGTCTTGGCGCCGTCACGATCCCCGAGATTGCAGAGAAATCGAAGCGAATAGAGGCGATGGGATTCGATCGAGTGACTGCCTCGGAGCTGAAACGTGACCCGTTTCTGCCGCTGGCGATCGCCGCGGAACATACCGGCAACATCGAGCTGGCGACATCGGTGGCGATTGCGTTTCCCAGGAGCCCGACGATCGTCGCGCACATGGCCAGGGATCTGAATGATCTTTCCAGCGGGCGGTTTGTTCTTGGTCTCGGCACGCAAGTTAAAGGCCACATCGAGCGGCGCTTTGCCACCGAATGGTCATCGCCCGGCCCGCGCTTCCGGGACTATCTCGCCGCGGTGCGCGCCGTCTGGGATTCCTGGGATGGGGATGGCGCGCTGAAACACGATGGACCGTTCTACAAGCTGTCGCTGATGACGCCAGAGTTCAGTCCGGGCCCCTCACAGTACCGCCGTCCGCCGGTTCAGATCGCCGGCGTCAATCGTTACAACCTGCGTCTGGCTGGCGAGGTGTGCGACGGGCTTCGCGTGCACCCGTTCGCAACCCGGAGATACATGGAAGAGACAATCTGGCCCGCCGTGCGTGAAGGCGCCGAGAAGTCCGGGCGTGATCTGAAGTCCTTCGAGATGATTGGCGGCGGCTTCATCGCGACCGGCGCGACTGTCGAGGAAGTTAGCACGGCGAGTGAACGAGCCCGTTACCGGATTGCCTTCTACGGTTCCACGCGAACCTACCTGCCGGTCCTGGAAGCTCACGGTTGGGGCAACCTCAATGGAACGTTGCGGCGACTTGTCGCGGAAGGCAAGTGGGAAGCGCTTGCCGGCGCCGTTCCGGATGAAGTCCTGGGCGAGTTCTGCATTGCGGCAACGTACGACGAGATCCTGCCGAAGATCAAGCAGCGATACGAAGGAGTGGTGGACACGATTTCGCTGGATCTCGGAGTGAGTGAAGACGAGGAACGCATGCGCCAACTTGTGTCGGATGTGAAGGCGCTCCACCCGGTAGACACGCCATGACGTCTTCGGCCTCTACCAGTGCGGCGGGCCTCCTGACGTCGCGCCGCTGACCGTCGCTGTGTCGAAACTGCTGTTCTGAGCGATGGTTTTTGGGTGGATTCGGACGGCGTGGCGAGCGTCCTCTCAGAGCGAGCGGACCACTCCATAAACGTCTCGATCCGGCGACTGCTGCGAGGTCGCACTCCCGATAACGAGAACGCGACCTCGCGGGGATACTCAGGACGCTGGCCGGAACTTCGGCAATGTGACGTCTTCGGTGACATCCTCGTAAACAATCTCCACAGGCATCCCGATCTTGACGTGCTCGGGCTCCGGCTCGACATCGATGATGTTGGTCATCATGCGCGCACCTTCGTCCAGTTCCACCATTGCGACGATATAGGGCAACTCGTCAACGAATCCGGGAGCACGGTTCTGGTGGACGATCGTAAAGGCGTGAATGACGCCCCTGCCGCTGACGGCTTCCCAGGAGAGGTTATCCGATAGCGTGAACGGGCTCATGCCGCGCGGGTAGAAGAAGAACTTCCCTGTGTCATTACACTTCTGGATCTTCAGCTGATGTGCTTTCAGACTCTCCCAGAACGGTCGCGTCGTTTCGTCAGCCTGCGGCAGTGGTTTCACATACTCAGCCATTTGTTACGCCCTTCCAAGAATCGCGGTGCCGGCTGACGAGAGAACGCCGCCCGTACCGTGAACGACCGCGAGCTTTGCGTCTTTCACCTGACGAATGCCCTGATCTGCGTAGTCATGGCGAAGCTGACGAACGCCTTCAATAATGGCGAACATGCCGTACATTCCAGGGTGATTGTAGGAGAGTCCCCCGCCATTGGTGTTCATCGGGAAGTCTCCGCCCGGCGCCGTCCGTTGATTGCTGACGAAGTCTCCGCCCTCGCCTTTGCCGCAGAAGCCGAGCTCTTCGAGCGACAGCAGGACGGTGTAGGTGAAGGAGTCGTAGATCATCGCCAGGTCGAGGTCGTCGTGCTTGACCCCGGCCATCTCGAACGCGGTCTTTCCGGACTGGCGGGCCGCAAAGCTGGTGTACGACGGCATCTGGGAGATGATCGCGTGATCGTGACCTTCCCCGACGCCGAGCACCGAGATCGGCGTCTGCTTCAGATCCTTCGCTCGCTCCATGCTTGTCATGACATACGCGCCGCCAGCGTCAGTAACCAGACAGCAGTCCAGCAGGTTGAACGGCCAGGAAATCATGCGCGACTCGAACACATCTTCAATGGAGATGGGATCTTTCATGTACGCCTTTGGATTCAAGCCAGCCCACTTGCGAGTGGCGACGGCGATCTCGGCGAGCTGCTCCTTCGTGGTCCCGAACTCATGCATATGTCGGGATGCCGCCATCGCGTAGGCGCCTACCGGCTGTGGCAGACCGTAGGGCGCTTCGAATTGCCCCCTCAGCGAGTCTGGCGGTGTCAGGCGCGGCATCATGCCGACACGGGACCGCCCGCTCTCGCCGTGCGTCACCAGCGCGACCTCACATCGTCCGGTGGCAATGGCGGCCGCCGCATGGGCGATGTGGATGACGAACGATGATCCGCCGACCGATGTGTTGTCAGTGACCTTCGGCTCGATGCCCAGGTACTCGCCCAGCTCCGTCGTCTGAATGCCGGCGGTGAAGAGACCGTCGACATCGTCCTTCGTCAACCCTGCTTCAGCCAGCGCGGATCGGGCGGCCTCGGCGTGCAGCATAATTGCCGGCTTGTCGGGGACTTTCCCGATCTGATCGGATTCCGCGACCCCGACGATCGCCGTCTTTCCTGAAATCTCTGACACTGTGCGTGTATCCC
>SKTL01000238.1 GCA_007122555.1 Thermomicrobiaceae bacterium
AGCCCGGTCAGCGCGCTGACATACCACCGTTATGATAGTCTTCCCGGGCGCCGGCCACAAACGCGCAGTGCTACGAGCCGTGTTTGCCCGGATCGTCAGCCAATTCGATACCTCGAACCGCTTCGCTGACCGTCATGTGGACATTCGTCGATCCGACCAGCTGCATCAGGTGGGTCCGCTGCAGGCGGTCCATGATCGGACCCTTGAACTCGGCCATATGGACCGTGATCCCGGCCAGTTTCAGCCGTGTTGTCAATTCTTCCAGCGTTTCCAGCGCGCTTGTATCAATCGAGTTGACCGCTGAACCGACCAGAATCAGGTGGGATAGCTCCGGACGCGATGAAACCGAATCCCAGATTGTCTGCTCCAGGCGATTCGCGTTCGCGAAGTAGAGATTCTCGTCAATTCGAACGATGAGAATGCGGGGATCGCCATCGGTGTCATGCCGGAGAACGTTGCGATACGTTTCCGTCCCCTTCACGCGCCCGAGTTCCGCGATGTGCGGCTGGCTCGTATGCCAGAGGAACAGCGCGATGCTGGTCGCCACACCCGCGGCGATTCCAATCTCGATTCCGGCCGCCAGCACCGTCACGAACGTCACCGCCAGTGCGATGACGTCGGCGCGACTGTAGGCCATCGCCCGGCGCATCGTCGCGGTCTCCAGCAGTCCGATGACCGCAACGAGCACCACCGCAGCGAGCGTCGCGCGCGGCAAATAGGTAAAGAGTGGCGTCAGAAACAGAACGGTGATGAGAACGAATCCCCCGGTGAAGATCGACGCCAGTCCGGACTGGGCGCCCGCCGAATCATTCACCACCGATCGGGAAAGCCCCCCCGTGACGGGATAGCCGCCGGTAAACGCGGAGCCGAGGTTCGCCGCACCGAGCGCCACGAGTTCCTGGTTCGGCTCAATCTTCTCCCGTTTCTTGCTCGCCAGCGTCTTCGCCACGGAGACACTTTCCATGAACCCGACAAGGCTGATCACAAACGCAGCCGGGAGAAGCTGAATCAGGAGATCGGGCGAGAAACCCGGAAGGGTAAGACCCGGAAATCCGGACGGGATGTCGCCGGTGACAACAATTCCAGCTTCACGGTCAAGCGAAAAGAACCAGACCGAAACGGTGGCGAGCGCGACCGTCACCAGCGTCCCCGCTCGCGAAAGCTGCATCGCAATCGACGTCGATACGCCCAGCAATGAGAAGTGTTTCGTAGCGTATCGCCGGAAATAGAGAAGCAGCAGCAAGCTCAGCAGCCCAAGCAGCATGGTGGGAAGATGCACAGTTTCAACATTACGGACGAGCGAGATCGCTTGCTGAACAAAGGTATCTCCCTCGATATCCATTCCAAGAAAGTGCCTGGCCTGCGAGGCCATGATCACCAGAGCCGCGGCATTGATGAATCCGGACAAGACCGGATGACTCAGAAACGCCACCAATACCCCGGCCCGCATGAATCCCATGACGACCTGTATTACTCCGGACATCACGGCCAGGGTCAGCGCAAGCGTTATGTAGTCAGCGCTTCCCTGCTCCGCCAGCGGCGCGATAGTTGTCGCCGTCATCAACGAGACAATCGCCACCGGAGCGACTGATAGCGGCCGGGACGTTCCCATCAACCCGTAGATCACGAGTGGAACGATCGATGCGTAGAGTCCAGCCTGTGGGGGAAGCCCCGCCAGCATCGCGTAGGCCATGCTCTGCGGAATGAGCATGACAGCAACGATGATTCCGGCGATGAGGTCGCCGGAAACCTGATCTCGCCGGTATCGCGGCAACCATTCGAGCGCAGGGATGTAACGCGAGATGAGCTGCCGCCGTGTCGATGTTGGTGATTGAGAACTCACGAGAGGATCTGTCCTGCCTGTTCCGTTCAAGCGGTCCGAGCGCTGCCTGCCCATTCATTGGATGCAGTTCGGCGCAATGCGGTTACAGCAGCAGGCGCTGATTCTTCACGACCCGTGCTGAGCGCACCGGGACCGTCAATTATGGAAGCGGGCTGGCGTCGGATTCGACATGTAACCTGTGCACAGATGCCTGCATCCAACTGACAGCGCACCGGATGCCGATCGGTCAGGAATTGCATGTAACCTGCCGCGCTCCGGATGCATCAAACACACAGGTGCGAAACAGCCGACCGGCAAGCAGTCGCATCAGACACTACCACGGAACAGGCGTTCCGGACGACGAGACGCAACATTTCGATTTTCACTGGAGGTGAGATGACAGCTACGACGCAAATCCCGACGAGCGTTTCGCCCGAGCAGGCCGCTGAACTATCGCGAGAGGGCGCGCGAATCATTGATGTCCGCACCACTGGCGAGTTCGAGTCGGTCCACATCCCGGGCAGCTACAACGTTCCACTGGATCTCCTGTCCGAGCATCGTCAGGAACTGAGCCAGGCCGTGGACAATCCGGTGATCCTGGTCTGCGCCAGCGGTATGCGCGCCCGGCAGGCCGACGATGCGTTGCGAGACGCTGGCTTCGAATCGCTCACGGTCCTCGAAGGCGGGATCACTGCCTGGGAACAGCGGGGCCAGGATGTTGTTCGAGGAGCACAGAAGTGGTCGCTGGAACGGCAAGTTCGACTGGTTGCCGGTTCTCTGGTTGCCATCGGCGCTCTCGGAAGTTTGATTGTATGGCCGCCATTGGCTATTCTCTCGCTATTCGTCGGCGCGGGACTGACATTTGCAGCAATCACCAACACCTGCGGTATGGCCATGCTGTTGAGCAAGCTGCCGTACAACCAGGGGGCATCGTGCGATGTTCGCCAGGTGATCAGTGAGCTTTCGGTCGAAACCAGCAAATCGTAGCCCGCATATGCAACCGAACAGAAAGGACCTGACGTGATACTTCGACACTTCTACCATAACGATCTGGCGCAGGCGAGCTATCTCGTGGGGTGCGCCGCAACAGGTGAAGCGCTGATCGTTGATCCCAATCGAGATGCCCAGCAGTACATCGACCTCGCTGAGCGTGAAGGCTTGACGATCACGAAAATCACCGAGACCCATATCCATGCCGATTATGTTTCGGGAGCTCGTGAACTTGCCGTCAGAACTGGCGCGACGCTGTACCTGAGCAAGGAAGGCACTGACGACTGGCAATACGGCTTCGCCAACGATTCGGGCGCAGTGCTGATCGGCGAGGGCGATACGATCTGGGTCGGAAACATCAAAGTGGACGTGATGCATACGCCGGGTCATACGCCAGAGCATATCTCGTTCCTGGTGACCGACACGGCAGGCGCCGACAAACCAATGGGCATCTTTACGGGCGATTTCGTATTCGTTGGCGATGTTGGGCGGCCCGACCTCCTGGAGAAGGCTGCCGGGTTCGCGAATACAATGGAAGATGGCGGCCGCCAGCTCTTCAAATCGCTGGAACGATTCAAGAAGCTGGATGATTACGTCCAGATCTGGCCGGGTCACGGCGCGGGCAGCCCGTGCGGCAAAGCGCTCGGCGCGGTCCCGCAGTCAACCGTCGGATACGAGCGCTTGTTCAACTGGGCATTCCAGATTGCGACTGAAGATGAGTTCGTCAAGGCGGTTCTGGAAGACCAGCCGGAGCCACCCGTCTACTTCGCGCAGATGAAGCATGTCAACAAGGTCGGACCGGCGTTGACCGGCGATCTGGGAACCCCGGTCAAGAAGAGCGTCACTGATATCAACGCTGCGCTGACCGCTCAGCAGCCGATTGCGGATCTCCGCTCGCCGGAGACGTACGCCGAAGGTCACGTCCCGGGAACGATCAACATCCCGTACGCAAAAGGGTTCGTAATCTGGGCCGGCTGGCTGCTTCCATATGATCGACCGTTCCACGTTATCGCCGACGAACAGCAGATCGCCGAGATCACCCATGAGCTCCGGATGATCGGGCTGGATACGCTCGAGAACTACTGGACTCCCGATGTGATCGATCAGTGGAAGTCTGCCGGCAACGAACTCGGCGCGATTACGCAGGTCACGGTTGATCAACTCGACAACATAGCCGAGTATCAGGTTGTCGATGTCCGCGGCGCAGCTGAGCACGCCGATGGACACATCCCCGGAAGCCAGAACATCCCGGTCGGCTACGTTGGAGACAAGCTCTCGGAAATCCCGACTGATCGACCAGCAGTCTTTCAGTGCCAGACCGGACGTCGCTCGGCGATGGCGGCAAGTGTCGCCGCGGCGCATGGACGCACGGATATCTACAATCTCGTTGGCGGATTCTCAGCCTGGGAAGAGTCCGGTCGCCCGGTAGAGACATCCCGCGAACCGGTAACCGCCGCGTCCTGATCCGTCAATCGATAGACTGAACCGAATGACCGGAGCCGCCAGTCGCGGCTCCGGTCTTGTTGTTACTCGGCTCCGCGCTGGGCGCTGGTCACGAACCTGCGTCTGTCCTCGCTGGCGACAAACTGATCTACCAGAGGCGATCACCAGATGACAAACATTGATCACGCAAGACAAGCGCGCTTCCTTCCGCAGACTCGCATGGGCGATCCCGGCCTCTGCGTTTCCGCGACCGCAGCTACCTCGATCAAGGTTCGTCAGGATGACCTGTTTCATTGGTTCACCCGGCTGGATATCAGCAGAGTTCTCAATGGCTATGGTCCGCTTCCGGCCGTACACCGAACGATCGAGCAAAGTGGAGACTGGTCCGCCCCGGGACAGACCAGAAAGCTGGAAATGAGCGGAAACATCACCGCGAGGCAGGAAGTCCTCGTATGCGAGCGCCCGGCGTTCTTCGCCTATCGGGTGACCGAATTCACGCATATGCTCGATAAACTGGCCTGGG
>SKTL01000030.1 GCA_007122555.1 Thermomicrobiaceae bacterium
CATGTCGATTGTTACAGTGTCCTGACCAGCTGCCGGTGCAATGGCGGCAACCGTGAGCAGTGCGGCTGCAACAAGCGATACCCAGATGCGTTTCATCGGGAATCCGTACCCTTTCTGAATGATCCGCGGGGCTCCAACATCAACAATTGCGCCACCGTTCTGATCGTGCCCCTCTCGATCAGACGCTCCGGCACGCGTCTTCCTGAACCTAACACTATTGTCCGCGTCGCGCAACAGTACGGACTGCTCGATACAACAAACTCGCTTGCTGCGCCGAACACTGAGAACAGGCAGATATCGAACGCATGACCGAATGCATTGAAAGATGACGCGTGTTGGGCGCATTATAGTCAAACCGAACTGCCGCGTCGACCCCCTACCATCACTCACCAGGCGTCGATCCGGCCTGGGGCAGAACCCGCACTACGCCTTTGCCTTATCGAGGCCTGGATCCATCGATCACAAACGATTTCGGCGGTCACTGATCGCCAGATCGACACCGCGACCGGGAACCGGACAGTCGGGTTCAACTTCTCTTCGCGTCGCTGCCGCATGGAGCGTCACAGCGCCATTCATCTGTCCATGACTCAGGAGCTCCGGTTGAGCTCATCGGCCGCCTGCTTTTCAAGCTGTGCCATCTTGGCAATCCGGCGCGCAAACTGCTCTTCGGGACGCAATTCGGCGTGGAGATAGGCGCGGATGAGGTCGAGCGCCACGCGATCCCCGACGATCTGGGCGCCAAGACAGAGCACGTTCGCGTCATCGTGCTCAACACACTGATGAGCAGAGTAGATATCGTGGGCCAGCGCTGCGCGGATGCCTGGAAACTTGTTGGCGGCCATCGAGGCGCCGATGCCGGTTCCGCAGACGAGCAACCCGCGATCGGCGTCGCCCTTCCGTACCGGGTCACAGACGCGACGGGTGATGTCCGGGAAGTCGACCGGGTCGGCGGAATGGGTTCCAACGTCATCCACGTCGTATCCCCATTCGCGCAACGCATCGACGACGATCGCCTTGAGTTCGTACCCGGCGTGATCAGCTCCAACAACGAGTTTCATTCCAGTGTCCGTTCATGAGAGGTTGCTAACGGGTCGTTGATAGGAGCCTATCCAGCCTCCGCCTGGTGGTCAATGGCGGCAATCAACCATGTTAGACTTGATCGTTGATTCAGGTCGGGCAAACTGGTGACCGTACACACAGGGCGCGGCTCATCGACCGATCGGTAAGAAAGGGACACTCGCTCGTGCGAACTCGACTGAAGCGACCGGAACAGATTGACAAAATGCGGGAGGCAGGCCAGATCGTCGCCGACACGCTTCGGCTGATGCGGGCGAGCGTGGAGCCGGGGATTACGACGCGTCAGCTGGACCAGATAGCGGAAGAAAACATCCGCCGTCACGGAGCGACGCCTTCCTATAAGGGGTACCGCGGGTTTCCCGCGTCAATCTGCGCGTCGGTCAATACGGTGATCGTGCATGGCATTCCGAATGATACGCCGCTCGAAGAGGGCGACATCATCAGTGTTGACGTTGGCGCGAAGTATCGAGGCTTTCACGGCGATGCAACGATCTCGCTTGGTGTCGGCGCCGTGCCCGATGAGTCCCAGCGACTAATGGACGTGTGCCGCGCGGCGCTCTACGCCGGTATCGAAAAGACCCGAGCGGGCAATCGCCTCACCGATATCTCCGCCACGATTCAGCACTGCGTGGAATCGGCCGGATTCTCGGTTGTCCGCGATCTCTATGGCCACGGAATCGGCAGCAATCTGCATGAGGAGCCGTTGCTGCCGCACTACGGTGATCCTGGTCAGGGCCCGCGTCTCCGTGCGGGAATGGTGCTCACGATCGAGCCGATGATCGCCGCCGGTGATCCAGCCTGGGAGACGTTGAGCGACAACTGGACGGTCGTGACGCTCGACGGTAGTCTCTCCGCCCAGTTCGAGCATACCGTCGCGATTACCGACAATGGCCCCGAAATACTCACCGATCTCGGTGACTGAACTTTCCCGGAACACTTGAGAAAACCAGAGACGCCGGCCGGCAGATTCTCACTGGCCGGTTGCGCTCGCCTGCGCGAAACAACGGCCCCAATAATTTCTTCACAAATCGATAAACAAACGTTAATCCAGCGATCACGGATCGATAACACTTCGCCTCTAGACTCCAGAGTGTTGCCCGGTCAGAGACGGAACCCGGGCGTTTGAACCGCAAGGTTGCAAGGAGTCTGGCGAATGCAGGCGGCGACAAGCAGCGACTCGAGACAAACACCGGTTGTCCGGGTGCTCGTTATCGAAGACGACCCCACGTTGTCCGCCACGCTCCGCTACAGCCTTCAGAAGCAGGGTCACCACGTTACTGTTGCGGCGGATGGCCTCGAAGGCATCAAGGTTGCCCGCGGCAGCCGTCCCAATATCATCCTGCTCGACCTTATGCTGCCGAACATCGACGGTCGCGAAGTCTGTCGTTATCTGCGCGGCTGGACTGATGCTCCGATTCTCATGCTCACCGCTCTCGACCGCGAAGAAGACGTGATTGCCGGTCTTGAAGTCGGTGCTGACGACTACGTCACCAAACCGTTCCGTATGAACGAGCTGATCGCCCGGATCAATGCGCTCATCCGACGCACCCGATCGCAGGAATCTGAAGCGGACACGCTGATCGCCGGAGACCTGATGGTGATGATCGGCGAGCACCGGGCGTTCTATGGAGACCGGGAGCTTCGGCTCGCCCCCAAGGAATTCCAGATTCTTATCGCGTTGATGCGCCGTGCCGGAAAAGTCTGCACGCGCGCCGAACTAATGAAGGAGGCATGGGGAGAGGGGATTGTCGTAGATCCACGGAACGTGGATGTCCACGTTCGACTTATACGCGCGCAACTTGAAGGTGAGCCAGACGGATCCTGGCTGATTGAAACGGTCCATGGTGTTGGTTATCGATTCGCCGGAGAACTGGGTCCGAACCCACCGGCAATGGAATTTGACTCCGAAGGGAGCACAGTCTAAATGGCTTCGAAGTATGAAGAGCTGTACGCCGCTGCGATCACTGGCAATCTGAGCCGGCGACAGGTGCTCAAGCGAGCACTCGCGCTGGGACTCACGATACCGGCAATCAGTGCGCTGCTCGCCGCCTGTGAGGACGACGACAGCGACGACGGCGCCGCCGCCGAGCCGGACTCAGACGACAGCGAAGAAGAGGTCGTTGAGGACGAAGAAGAGGAAGCCGAAGAAGGCGAAGACGATCTCGATGATCCGGATGAAGTCGAATCAGACCTGGACGTCTCCCGCGCCGATGCATTCCTGGAAGATGATGGCTGGGAGTATGAAGGCGACGATCGCATCGAAGGTCCATACGATGGCGAAGCGGGCACGCTGAACGGCGCTGGTGCTACGTTCCCGGCCGTTCTCTACAGCCGCTGGTTCCACGAGTATGAGCAGGTGACTGGCGTCCGTGTCAACTATCAGTCGATCGGATCCGGTGGTGGAATCGCAGCGATCTCGGACCAGACCGTCGACTTTGGCGGAACAGACGGCCCAATGAACAATGAGCAACTCGAGAACGCCCGCGGCGGCAATATCTTCCACATTCCGGTGGCGATGGGCGCCGTGGTTCCTACGTACAACATCCCGGAACTTGGCTACGAAGAGCCGCTGCGCTTCACCGCAGATACGCTTGCAGGGATTTACCTGGGTGACATCACCGAGTGGAACGATCCTGCACTCGTCGAGGAGAATCCTCAGCTGGAGGAAATCGATCAATCAATCCTGGTAGTCCACCGTTCAGATGGTTCCGGCACTACCTTCATCTTTGTCGACTACCTCTCGGCAGTCAACGAAGAGTGGGCCGAGAACGTCGGCGTCGGTACCTCGGTGAACTGGCCAATTGGTATCGGTGGTAATGGTAACGAGGGTGTTGCCGGCGAGGTGGTTCAGAACGACTACTCTATCGGCTACGTGGAACTGATCTACGCGCTGCAGAACGAACTCGGTGTGGGCATGGTGCAGAACCAATCCGGGAATTTCATTCTTCCGGATACCGCATCGGTTACCGCTGCTGCGGCCGGATTCGCGGATTCGATCGACCCGAACCTTCGTGATCGAATCGTCGATGCCCCCGGCGACGACTCTTACCCGATCTCCGGTTTCACCTGGCTGCTGGCCTACGAGAACATGGACGAAGAAGACAAAGGCCTGGCGCTCACTCGAATGCTCTGGTGGTGCGTGACCGATGCCCAGCGCTGGAACAACGGCCTCGGCTACGCGCGAGTTCCGGAAGAGATCGTGGATCTCGCCAAGGAACTGATCCAGGACATCAAGGTCGATGGAGAGCCGATCTTCCCGGGCGAGTAGCGGCTCTCGAGGCCCTCACCCCCGGCCCCTCTCCCAATACTGGGAGAGGGGAGATCACAAACGGCTCGGTGTGGTTTATGGGCGCCTGGCCCGAACTTCGCCCCCTCTTTCAATGCTGGGAGAGGGGAGACCGCAACCGGTGCGGAGTGGTTTATGGGCGCCTTGCCCGAACTTCGCCCCCTCTTTCGATACTGGGAGAGGGGGGAGAACGACACGACATGGTAGGGGAGGGCCCTGTGCCCTCCCGCACGTACAAGTGGCGAACCAACAGGCAGGGAGGTTCAACGCCATATGCAACAGACAGAACCGGTACGCGGTCCGTCACGTATCAGACTCGATGTCGATGCCGCTGGCCGCGGGGATCGTATATTCGAAGGAGCGACGAAAGCCGGAGCGATTGCGATTCTCGCGCTCCTGGCAATTA
>SKTL01000176.1 GCA_007122555.1 Thermomicrobiaceae bacterium
GCGGAGAGGCATATCTGGCCGCATTCACTCCGGAGCAGGTCGAAGCGCAGATCATGTCCAGCGTCGATGCGTTCACCCGCGGGTGGATGATCGGCCTCATCCTGTTTGGCGTGCATCTGCTCTTGCTGGGATATCTCATTCTGAAAGCAAGCTACGTCCCGTGGATACTGGGGCTCCTTGTAGTCCTTGCAGGGACTGGCTATCTCGTCGACAGTTTCGCGAACATACTGATGACCAACTATGCCGACTACGAATCGCTGTTTCTCATCGTCGTCGCTGGTCCCGGAGTAATCGGTGAGCTTTCACTGATGGGCTGGCTCCTCTTCAGAGGTAGAAAACTGCCATCGGCAATCAATTCAGATCCGGCCAGGAAGTGATCCCAGGTCAGAAGCCAGCCTGATCTCGCCATCGCCTGCCAGGAGTTGTATCTCCTGGCGGAATCGCTCATTTGAATTCGGCTTATCGCCCCAGATGCGCGTCAAACCAGTCGAAGACACGCGCCAGCATGTCCGCCTGATGCTTGCGTTCGGAGATCATGTGGGGTTCGCGTGGGTAGACGACCATCTGTGTCGCCAAGGTCACCATTGTTCGCCGCAAGGAAGTCCGGTCCTCGTCCACTACTGCCGCGCGGATTCGATATGAACACCGCATAGCCGCGCTGCGTCATCGGCAGCGCCCAGCGGCGAACACGAACTTCGCACTCGGGGCAGCGCGGACACGGCGGGCAACATTGTTTCGGAATCGAAAGAGGTCTTCCGGTGGGGCCCGCCAGCTTACGAAGCAACCAACGCCGTATACTGAACGAGGCCGGTCGCAGCACCGGCCTCGTTTCGTTTCTCACGGATAGCGTCCACGGCTAGACGCAACGAAATCAGTCTGAAAGCCACGCGTTCCAGTAGGCCGGGGCGAGCTGGACCGAGCCGAGATCCTGCAAGCGGGTCGACTTGGCGATCAGCGAGACGGAGTCAGCGACTTTGACGCCGGCGACCTCGTCGTACATCAGCTGCTGGAGTTGCTCCCAGGCCTCGTAGCGATCCTCGAACTCAACCTCGGAAAACAGCCGGTCGACCAGCTCGTTCTTCTCATCAGAGCACCAGGCGCCGCCCCATTCGCACCGCATCATCGGGATCTGCACCGGGTCCACCCGGAACGCGAAGCTCATGATCGAGATGTCCCACTCCTGGCGCTCGCCCAGAACATCGAGGAATGTCGCGAAGTCGAACACCTGCGGTTCAACATTGATGTCGATGTCTTCGAGCTGCTGCTGCAGCACGACTGCGGTGTTGTACATGTCCTGGTACTCGGTGTTCGTCAGAATCCGGACCGGTTCACCGTCGTAGCCGGCCTCGTCCAGATACTCCCGGGCGAGATCCGGATCGCGCATGTCGTAGAGATCAGCGCCGGCATCGGAGTGCCAGACGGTCTCTTCCATCATGTGGCTCGGACTCAGTCGGTAGAAGCCCGCTCCGGCGGCCGCAGTCATCATCTCGTCCGAATTTGCCGCCGCCTGTACGGCCCTCCGCATGGTGACATCGGACATGATGCCGCGTTCCATGTTGAAGATAATCAGCATGTTGCCGGTCGGCTCGCTCAGCTCGGCGACGACGTTCTCATCAGCCTCAAGCGTCTCGAACTGGTCGGTCGAAACGTTCTCGAGATAGTCGAAATCACCCGCTTGTATCCCGGCGGTGCGAGCGGCTTCGTCCGGAACTGGAACGAAGCGAATCTGGTCGATGTACGCCACCTTGCGGCCAGCGTAGCCGCTCGGTTCATCGTCCCGGGCGGCGTAGTCGTCGAACCGTTCGACTAGCACGTGGCTGTCGACTTCGTGCTCGACGAACCGATAGGGGCCTGTGCCGATGAACTCCGAAATCGCGTCGCCGCCGGCGGTTTCCACGATCTCCTGCGGGTAGATCGCACAGCCGTTGTTCTGCCGCGCCAGCAAGACCGGAAATGTGCCGAATGGCTCGGTCATCTCGAACTCGATGGTGTGGTTGTCGACCTCGCGGATCTCCTCAACATGCGCCATCAGCTCCTGTCCGAACCCGACCATGGCGGACCAGCGTTCGACTGAAGCGATAACATCTGCCGACGAGAGCTCGTCACCGTTGTGGAACGGGACACCCTGCCGTAGATGTAGCGTGTTCAACAGGCCGTCATCCGAGACCTCGTGAGTATCCACCAGATCGGGCGTTACCTGGAAATCCTCGTCCCAGGTGAACAGCGGCTCGTAGATGTGCATCAGCATATGCGTGCCGAGCGTCGCGGTGGTCATGTGAATATCGAATGTCGGCGGCTCTCCGACAAGTGCGATGCTCAGCTCGCCGCCATAGCGGTCGTCTTCAGGTTCAGCGTCGTCATCAGTCGCTTCTTCGTCGTCGGCAACGTCAGCATCATCGGCTGCGGGATCGTCATCGGTCTCCGGCGCATCATCGTCCGGAGCGGCCGGTTCGGCATCGTCGTCCGCAACGTCAGCGTCGTCATCAGTTGCGCATGCCGCCAGCAGCGCGCCGGCAACCGGCAACGCCGCACCAACGCCAAGCAACCGGACAAAGTTCCGGCGCGTTATCGCCTGATCGGCGCTCAATGCGTTGAGCGCGGCAGCTCCAGTGTCGCGAATGGTCATACGAACATCTCCCAAGGGGTTCAACTCTAAACAGCGGCCATCATCCCGGAAAACCCTCATCAGGCGTCAGTCCGGGTGTTTTTGCGCTATCGGCGTGTGACGAGTTCACGCGAGGCGCGGTCGTTTTCAAGACTACCAGACCGGCAGTCCTTCACCGTTTGCGTCGCTTTGACGAGGCTCGCAGCCGAATCGGCGGTGCGGGAAGATCTGGCGAAATCAGATCAGCGCATCCCAGCACGTGCGAGAAAGCTTCGCAACGTGCGCTGTGGCTACATAACGGCCGGACGCGTGCGGGTATTCCGCCGCTACCCCTTCGGTGTAGACCGCCAGGATGTAGCGCGGACCGCCGGCGTCGTAAATCACCCCGGCGTCGTGGTGATGGGCTGGTCCGCGCCCGGTCTTGCAGGCGACCTTCGTATCGGTCGGAAGCATCTGGTTAAGCTTGCCGATCTTCTGCCAGGACATGATCTCCAGCGCCTGTTCGCACAACTCCGGCGTGCTCCCGAGCTTCTCCGCAACTGAGTCATCAGTCGCGCCTGTGACCATGAGATCGAGCAAGCGCCCGACATCGTTCGCCGAGGTGGCGTTTGACTTGATCGGATACTCGTCCGGCTTCAGATTCGGGTCCGGGATGTTCTGCCGGTGGACAGACTGCGTCATTCCGATCGACTGGCAGTATTCGTTCAGGCTGTCCGTGCCAAGCATATCCACGATCTTACCGGTGCAGGCGTTGTCGCTGACGATAATCATCATCGTCGCTGCGTCGAACAGCGTTACCTGAAAACCCGGTCGCAGATGCTGGAAGCAGCCGCTGTTGTTATCCTGGTATTTCGCCTCGATCGTGAACGGATCGTCCAGCGACATCCGTCCTTCATGGACTTCCTTCATCAACGCCATCAGGATCGAGATCTTCCGGGTGCTGGCCGAGTAGACGACGGTATCGCCGTCGCGGTCGGCCTCTTCGCCGGTGTGTAGATCCTTCACATACCAGCGTGTTTTGAATGGCTGGTCGTCGCAGAGTTCGTTGAGTTCGTTGGCCAGGTCGTGCACGTATTCCGGATCCCTTCATGTAGGGTCGCACGCCCCTGTGCGACCGCATCTCGATAACATCCCGGTCCGACAGAGTCGTCGGACCCTACACCGCCCGTTAGCTACCTACATCGTCGCTGCCTTCACCAGTTTCTTGACATCTGACTCGTTCTCGAAATCGCGCAGGATCCGGATCAGGTCCCGGGCGTGATCTTCTCCCAGCACTGGGACCACCAGATCGGTGAACTTGGCGTCAAGCTGCTCATCGGTCAGCGGGTTCTCAATGCTTCCCGATGCGTACTCGACATAATGCTCTACTGTGCCTCCGTCGGTCAGCTTCGCCTCGATCCGGCATTCGTCTTCCCGCATGCTCTCGGTGACGGCAATATCGGTCTTGTCGCGCACGGAGACGACCGCCTCGTTCAGGACGTGGTCGTCGCTAAACTCCTGCTCGCCAACCTTTCCGTCAACGATCGCGGCGCCGACACAATGGAAGACGCTGAACTTGCCTTCCAGACCGGTCCGGGGCGTCCGCTTTCCGGTCAGCTCCTGTACGAGCGGGTGGACATACGCCGTGATCGATTCGACGTTCTCCGGGGTGACGCCTTTCTCGCGGAGCCCGAGCGCGGCATCGATCACCGGATGGATCACCACGCCGCACGGGTAGGGCTTGTAGGCGTTCTTGAGCAGTTCCCACTCCTGGCCGAGCGTTCCGGTAATCTCGTTGGGATCGAACTTCGTCGAAAGCACGTTTGCGAAGCCACGCTTCGCTTCTATCCCCTGTTCGGAACTGGTGAATCCCCAGGACGCCAGCAGCGCCGAGCGCAATCCGTCCATCGCCGCCTTGCCGGGGTGGAACGGCTTGGTCATCGTCCCGAACATCTCCCGGATTCCGGTCGGTTGGGCGGCGGCCAGGCCGATCGCATAACGAATCGCCTGCTCGTCGTTGCCAAGCATCTTCGAAGACGCGATCGCCGAGCCAAAGACACCGGTTGTGCCGGTGATGTGCCAGCCAACGTTGTAGTGATCCGGATAGACACTGTTGCCGATTCGCAGGCAGGCTTCGACGCCCACCGCAAACGCGGTTATCACATCCTTCGCGCTGCCGC
>SKTL01000382.1 GCA_007122555.1 Thermomicrobiaceae bacterium
CGCCCATCAACCCGGTCGTGTAGGGATGCCGCGGAGTCCCGTAAAGTTGAGATACGGGAGCTTCCTCGGCGACTTCACCCGAGTACATCACCACGACCCGGTCCGCCACCCGGGCGATCACACCCAGGTTATGCGTAATGTAGAGGATCGCTGCGTTGGTTCTTGTTTTCAGTTCCGCAACAAGGTCGAGAATCGTCGCCTCGGTCGTGACATCGAGGCCAGTCGTCGGCTCGTCCATAATCAGCAGAGCCGGGTCGCAGGCCATCGCCATTGCAATAACAACACGCTGCTGCTGACCTCCGGAAAGCTGGTGCGGATAGCGATGGATGACGTCTTCCGGCGAGGGCAGGTGAACACCCTCGAACAGGTCGATAGCGCGCTGCGTAGCTTCCGATTCGCGCATCCCCGTATGGTGCTCAAGCACTTCGACAATCTGCTCGCCTACAGTCATTGACGGATTGAGCGAGGTCAACGGGTTCTGAAAGATCATGGCGATCTCGTTACCCCGCAACCGTTGCAACTCGCTCGTCTTCATCGTTGTGATGTTCCGGCCCTGGTAGAGGATCTCGCCATGCGTGATCCGACCGCCCGGCGGAACGTAGCCCATCGCTGCGAACGCTACCGTACTCTTGCCGCAGCCGGACTCTCCAACCACTCCGAGTACTTCCCCCGGATGGATCTCAAAACTCACGCCGCGAACAGCGCGAACACGCGAAGGTCCGGAACCGAAGGAGAGGTACAGGTCTTTGACGCTCAGTACTGGACTGCTCATTCGTTGGCTCCCTCCACGCGTCCGCCAGCAAGCAGAATGCGGCTCAACCCGTCGGCGAAAATGTTGGTGGCGATGACGAGTGTCGAAATCGCAATTGCGGGCGCAAGTATCAACCAGGGAGCGACTGAAATGACATTACGTCCCTGAGAAATCATCAACCCCCAGTCCGGTGTTGGCTCCTGAACACCAAGACCCAGAAAACCGAGCGAGGCGCTGATTAGAATCGCATAGCTAACCCGGATCGAGCTCTCGACAACGATCGGCGGCCATGCGTTCGGGAGCATCTCGCGCAGGATGATATATGCGCTGCGCTCCCCTCTCGCTTCTGCCGCCTCGATGAACTGATTCGTTCGGATGTCGAGCGCGACGCTCCGGATAATCCGGGCCACGCGCGGGATGAACACGATACCGATCGCGATGATCACGTTAATCACCGCCGGCCCGAACATGGTAAGCACAAACAGTGCAAGAAGCAGCGACGGAAAGCTCATCACTCCGTCGGCAATCCGCATGAGAACCTCATCTGTCTTACCACCGTAATATCCGGCGGTCAGGCCGACGATGGTCCCCAGCACAACGCCGAACGCCGTCGCGCTGAACGAGACAAGAAAGATGCTCCGGGTTCCGATCAACACCCGGCTGAACGTATCACGCCCGAACTGGTCGGTTCCCAACAGGAAATCGCTGCTCGGACCTTCAAACGAGCGAGCTGTGTGGAACTCGGTCGGCGGATACGGCGCAATGACTGGTGCGATGACCGCAATCACCAGAAAGAACAGCAGGAGCGAGCCGCCAATCAGCACGGTTGGGGTCTGCAGCGCCTGCTTGACGAGCGATGGCGAGTCAACATCATCGGCAGCTGTATCGTATTCCTGATATGACCCCGGAGCAGGGCCTCCCGGCCCTCGCGGCGCGGGAGCATGAGCGTCTTCGCCGTGCGCGCCAGTCACCGCTGAAGAATGCGCGGCGACTCCGCCGATTTCTTCGCCTGAAGGCACTGGCAAATTCCGATCCGGCATTGAACCTCCATGACAGCGCGTCTGATTCGGCAGTGATCGAAGCAGGACCCGACATGCGCAAGACGTCCGGGCTAGTAACGGATCCTGGGATTCAGAATCGCGTACAGCACATCGGCAATCAAGTTGGCGAAGGCGTAGATGAACGTCACCAACAGCGCCACTCCCTGCATGAGCGGCACATCACGGTTTGAAATCGCATTGATGATCAGTCGTCCGAGCCCGGGGTAGCTGAAGACTGTCTCGACAACGATCAGTCCGCCGATCATCCAGCCAATATTGATTGCAATGATCGTAATCGTTGGCAGTAGCGCATTCGGAAGCGCGTGACGAACCACAACGCGTCGCCAGGGCAGTCCTTTGAGGATTGCAGTTCGGACGTAATCAGTCTGCATCACGCTGATCATGCTTGCCCGGGTCATCCTGGTCGTATGCGCCAGGGTGACCGCGAGAAGCGTTACCGACGGCAGGACGAGTATCGCCGGATTACTCAACGGATTCTGATCTGGTTCCATCAGACTTGATGATGGAAGAATAGACAAGGTCGATGAGAACAAGAGAATCAGCAGGACGCCGACGACGAATTCCGGCATTGAAACGCCCGCAAGTGTCCCGACCGTGATCGCGTGGTCTTCCGGTTTACCCTGTCGCAACCCCGCGATGACCCCGAGCGTGATCGCCAGGGGAACCGAGATCAACAACGCCAGCCCGGCCAGGGCGAGCGAGTTGCCCAGCCGCTCCATGATCAACGGACCGACCGCGACATTCATCCGGAGCGATGTCCCGAGATCGCCCTGAACCGCCCCGCCAAGCCAGTCGAGATACCTGATATGAACAGGACGGTCAAGTCCGAGTCGCTGTCTCAGCGCCTCGAGGCTCTCTTCAGTTGCTTCCATACCCAGAATACTCTGGGCAGCGTCGCCGGGCAGCACGTCGGTGATCGCGAAGATCACGATCGAGACAATGAACAGCGTCAATGCCATGAAGCCCAGGCGGCGGATTATGAACTGAAGCACAGCACCTCCCGTGCGGTATCAGTCTCGGCCCCCGTCGTAACGACGGTGCGGGCGGGAGAGCTGGCCGGTCCAAGGACCGGCCAGCCGCGATTACATACCGTTGTCGATCCAGACATTGTGGAACTCGACCCACCGGAGCGGGTGCATCGTGTATCCATGCACGTGCTCGTTCCAGGCGCCGGTTACTGACATGAAGTACGGGATAATAGCTCCCCCGTCTTCCGCCAGGATTTCCTGTGCACGGGTGTACAGCTCGCGCCGTTCATCCTCGTCAAGGACCGAACGAGCTTCCCGAACAAGGTCATCGAACTCCTCGTTCGACCAGAACGTCTCGTTCCACGATGCCTCGCTCAGATAAGCGACCGAAAATGCCTGATCCGCCATCGGCCGCGGCGTCCAGTTGCTCATGTAGAATGACCGGTTCATCCAGACATCGGCCCAGTAGCTATCGTTCGGGTGATTGACCAGCTCGATCGTAACGCCGGCGGCACGGGCCATCTCCTGCATGGTCAGGGCGGACTCCTGCAGTCCGACACGACCAGCCGTGTAGTGCAGCTCGATCTCCAGCCCATCCTCAAATCCGGCTTCCGCCAGCAATTCCTGCGCTCGTTCAGTGTCTCGTTCCGGGATCGGGAGATCCCCGTACATCGGGTCAACCGGCGGAATCGGTTGATCGTTGCCTTCGGTTCCGAGACCCTGCATCGTCGCCTGTAGATACTCGGACCGATCAAGAACCAGTTTCAGTGCTTGACGAACGCGGACGTCATCGAATGGCGCTTCGCGGACGTCCAT
Organism: Thermomicrobiaceae bacterium; assembly: GCA_007122555.1. Lineage (GTDB taxonomy): Bacteria > Chloroflexota > Chloroflexia > Thermomicrobiales > Thermomicrobiaceae > SLMJ01. The sequence continues at coordinate 3,597 of SKTL01000382.1, forward strand.
ACACAGCGGCTGATAGCTCCCGGTCACAATCTCTTCCACCACCATGTTCGGGGCGCCCTGAACCATCGGCAGGGACGCCGGGGAAACCTCATTGACGAAGTCGATCGTATCGCCAGTGAGACCGGTCAGACGGGTAGTCTCTTCCTCGATCTTGATGTAGTGAATCTCATCCAGAAACGCTTCCTGTTCGGCCAGGAAGTAGTCGTCAAACCGCTCAAGGACCGTTCGCTCGTCAGGGCTGTGACTCTTGAGGCGATAGGGGCCGGTGCCAATCGGCTCGGTTGACAGCGATTCGATCTCCTCCTCCGGGACAACACGCAGCCAGTACATCCCGCAGAGCACCGGAAGGTCGGCATAAACGGAGTTGAGACGGACAACAAGTTCGAAGTCGCTGAGGGCTTCAGCCTCTTCGACCATTTCAATATCCTGGATAAATGGCGTCTGCTCGTCCGGATCCTGCAAACGGTTGATCGAATACACCCAGTCCTCGGCGGTGCACTGACGGCCGTTATGGAACATGACGCCATCGTGCAGCTCAAAGGTCCATTCCAGGCCGTCGTCGCTCGCTTCCCAGTTCAGCGCGGCATCGGGCTGAAGCTCCATCTCATTGCTAATGCGAACGAGACGGCTGTACATCATGCTGTTGATCCAGATGGAATCGAGCTGAACCTGATGATGCGGGTCGAAGTTGTCAGCGGACCCGGAGAAGCCGACGCGCAACGTGCCGCCGCGCCGATCATCGACATCCGTTTCATCGTCATCGTCGTCGTCATCGGTATCGTCGACGGGCTCTTCATCATCGTCGGCGTCGTCATCCGTCACTCCGACGTCCACGTCATCGTCATCGTCGCCGCAGGCGGCCAGCAAGCCAGCGATTGCCGGTGTTGCAAGTCCAGCTACCGCGGCTCGCCGAATCAGCTGGCGACGCGACAGTGAAAGCTGACTTATCGCGTTGAGCTGGTCCTTAGTGACGTTGCTCCAGAGAGACATATGCACTCCTCCTCATTAAACATCGCTCCAACCGAGCGTCCGTCGCGATATTTCGTGATGAACTTCACAACTTTTTCGGGTTGATGGCGCCGAATGTATTCCGGCACGCTAGCCGCTTGACTCTGACATGGCGTTCAACTACCCGTCGATCAGCGAATGCTGACTGCCAGTA
>SKTL01000139.1 GCA_007122555.1 Thermomicrobiaceae bacterium
ACGTGCCGGGCGCCGGGAACGAGCGGCCCGAATTCGTTGCGGATCGGCGTCAGGCCGTTGACCGAAAGCGCGCCCATCGTCGTGCCATGATAGGCGGTGCGTCGGGAGATCGTCTTGAAACGGTCATGCTCCCCGCGTCGTCGATGATACGACTTGGCCAGCTTCAGGGCGCTCTCGACCGCTTCCGAGCCGCCGCTTACGAAGAAGACGCGGGAATCGGGGCCGGTCGGCATCAGATTCGCCAGTTTGTCAGACAGCACCGTGCCGGGAACGTTCGGGAAGCTGAACGAGGAGACGTAATGGATCTGCTCCAGCTGGGCCATCATCGCCTCGGCGATCTCCCGGCGTCCATAGCCGACATTGACGCAGAAGAGTCCAGCCAGCGCGTCAATGTACTCCTTGCCCTCGGTATCCCAGATCCTGGAGCCTTCTCCTCGCACCATGATCGGCGCCATCTCGGCGTTCTGCGCCCGCTGCATCTGATAGAAGTGCAACCAGACATTATCGTTGATCGCCTGCCGCAAGTCGGTCGTTTTCTGCGCCATGTTCTCCTCAATTCTTGTTGTCACGGCCTTCGATGACACCCCCTCTCCCACAGCATTGGCTGACAGGGGTAGGTAGTGTCCAGACAACTGGAGTAGAACGCGCATGAGGCTCGGCGTATTATGGAAGTGTGACAAACAGTCCACAGTACGGGAGAACACTCATGCGCGCACAAGCAGCATCCTACCACCTGCATCGGAGACCTGGTTGCTGCTGACCGATCTGTCGCCGTCCATGGTCGGGCCGAACTGGTATGCGCTGCGCTGATGGATCGAAATCAGCTTTCGCCAGTCTCTGGACGCTGGCTTACGGAACACGGCTCGAAGACGCGAACGGCGCTACCGCAATCAAGCTCACCTGCGCCGTTCCTCGCCGCCACAGCCTCCAACACCACGCCGCACCAGCGTCTTCGCGCGCGGGCTCGCACGCCTCCGCCACCACCTGACCACCGAACCGTCATGCCGATGCCTGTGGCTGACCCCGGATCACTGGCCGTTGCTCTCCGCGTCCATTCCCTTTACTGTTGCCGAACCGCTCGATTCATCCTGATGTGCGAACGTTCCCAACCCCTGTCAGCTGGGTGGGGGGAGTGGTTTCGTTGGCGAGAATCGTTCGCTGCCGGTACCAGCGTTACCCCTTCTCCCAGGCCTGTCCCGACGGACGGAGTGAACTGGAGAAGGGGTAAGGTGATGAGGACGATCCAGAGCCGGGAGTTGAGGGCCGGTTTCCCTACGAAATCGATTCCTTGTACTGGTCCGCGAAGCCCTGTGTAATGCGGTCGATGATAACCGCCAGGGCAACGATACAGAGGCCGGCTTCAAAGCCGCGGCCGGGATCGATCCGGTTGATCGCCAGCAAGACTTCCTGTCCGAGTCCTTCAGCGCCGATCATCGACGCGATAACGACCATCGCTAGCGCCATCATCGTCGTCTGGTTGACGCCAGCCATAATCGTTGGCAAAGCCAGCGGCAACTCGACGTCTCGCAGAATCTGCCGAGGGGTCGCACCGTACGCGGTGGCGGCCTCTACCGCGGACTGCGACACGGTTCGAATGCCAAGGTTTGTGAGACGGATCAGCGGCGGGACCGCATAGGTTACCGTCGCGATTACGGCCGGGACACGTCCCAGGCCAAAGAACATCAGCGCCGGAATGAGATACACAAACGCAGGCATTGTCTGCGCGCCATCGAGTAACGGCCTGATAACCGCATCCGCCTTGTCGCTCTGCGCCGCCAGGATGCCGATCGGCAGCCCGATTACAAACGAAATCAGCACTGCGGCGATAATGATCGCCAGAGTGATCATCGCCAGATCGTAGTAGCCGAACATCCCGATCATCACCATCAGCCCGGTTAGCACAACCGTATTGAGCGGGCTGCGCGTCGCGTACCAGGCAAGGACGGCGACGATTCCCAGGACGAGTGGCCACGGCATCCAGGTGAGCACATCCTCAAGGTTCAGCAATACCGTGCGAATGACGGCCGCGATGAAGTCGAAGACGCCTCCAAAGGTATCGAGAAGCCAGGAGATAGCGTCATTCACCCTCGTACGCAGATCAATCTCTACCGTATCTGGAAACTCGTTAAACACTGGTCACCTCGGTATTCGCTTGTTCAGTCGTCGTCTCGGACGAGGGAGTCTCGACCTCGTCTTCGTCATAATCGATGTCATGCGCCAGCGCCTCGAGGAGCATGTTCTTGGTAATCACTCCCTCGAGCGCTCCACGATCGTCAACGACAGCCACCGGGTGCCGTGTGTTGAGCACCAGCGGAAAGATGTCAGAGATGGCCATCTCAGGGTCACAGGTGACCGGTTTACGCGCCTGCCTGCCGACCGAGATCGCGCCCGTACCAGACTGGTGCGCCCGATTCAGCGCGTCGTACGAAAGGACAGCGGTCACCTTGTTCGCGTTATCAACGATAAATGCGCTCCAGATCTTGCGTTCGCGCATCTGATTGAGCATTGGTTCGACCGGGTCGCCCTCTCTGGCGGTCAACGGTTCCTCGCTCATGATCGTGCGCGCAACCATGAATCTGGCGGGAGATGCGCCCTCAACGAAGCTGGCCACGTAATCGTCGGCCGGATTGGTGACAAGTTCGTCAGGCGTTGCGATCTGGATGATCTCGCCGTCGCGCATGATGGCGATCCGGTCGCCGAGCATCAGCGCCTCGTCGAGGTCGTGAGTCACCAGGATCGTGGTGAGATCCTCTTCTTCTTGAAGCCGCGCGAACTCGTGCTGCATCTGTCGACGGACGATCGGATCGAGCCCGCTGAACGGCTCGTCCATCAGCAGGATAGCTGGATCGTGAGACAACGCCCTGGCCAGTCCAACCCGCTGCTGCATGCCGCCGGAGAGCGCACTCGGTCGATACTGTTCCCAGCCGCTGAGTCCGACACGATCGATTGCGCTCTGGGCTTTATCCCGGCGCTCCTGCCAGCTGATGCCTCGGGTCTTCAGGCCATATTCGGCATTTTCCAGAACAGTTTTGTGAGGGAGCAAACCGTAATGCTGGAACACCATCGCCACCTTGTTGCGACGTACCTTCCGCATTCCGTCTTCGCTCATTTTTGTTACATCTTCGCCATCAATAATGATCTCACCGTCGGTCGGCTCGATCAGGCGGATCAGCGTCCGGATCAGCGTCGATTTTCCACTGCCGGACAGGCCCATGATGATGAAGAATTCTCCTTGATGAACTTGAAACGAGGCCTCCCGTACGCCAACCACGGCGCCAAGCTTTGACTGAATTTCGTCTTTCGCAACACCGTCCCGAACCATCTTCAAGACCTGCTGCGTGTTTCCATCATCACCGAAGAGTTTTGTTACTTTTCGACATTCGAGGAGTATGCCGTTCTCGTCAGCCATTCTCTCCACTCCCGTTCCTGCGGGGTTTTAACTGCAAAGGGGGCAAACATATTGCCCCCTTCTTCGGCGCTACGCAGCGGTTTCTTTCCGCTCAGCCTTACTCCACAACGACCGTGTCATGTGCAGGTAGCTCTCTTCTCGGAGAAACCTATGCATCGCGCATCTCATCTGATTACTCGAGCGCCGCTTCAACGCGCTCGATTACTTCGTCCGGGACCCATGTGTGCCAGAGGTCGGTGCGCTCACGGAGGAACCATATGGCGGCCTCATCGGCGTCCACGTCTTCCTCGAGCATGTATGCCAGCATCTCACTGACATCGTCCATCGTCAGCTCCAGTCGCTCGAGCATCTCAATGACGTCGGGCGCCGCGTTGTAGAACTCGTCGGTCACGCCAATGTGTACCGGAACTGCCGGATAGGCGCACGCTTCGTCAGGAATCTCGTTTTGTTCGAGCGCTTCCTGAATTCCAGTCCAGCACTCTTCCGTGTACTCCGGCTCGTCCAGCATGGTCAGATCCAGCTGGCCGAAGACCCAGCTCGGACCCCAGTAGTAGCCGAGCCACGGTTCGCCCTGGTCATACGCGGTCAGGAGCGACGTGTCCAGCGCGGCGCCGGAACCGGGCAGGAAGCGATTGTAGGTCTCGTCCAGACCATAGGCGTAGAATTTCGCCTCGTTTACTCGCTCGCACTCCCAGCCGGCAATGCAGTCGAGGAAGCGGCCCTTGTCGGAGTCTTCCGGGTCTTCAAAGTACTCCCAGTGATCCGGCAGGTCGTCAACGTGCGCCAGATCCGGGGTGATCGGATCAATTCCGCGCTCCTCGTCGCCCTCGATCATGTAGGTGGGGACGAACCAACCCTGGATCGATTCACCGAAGCTCGGGCCGAGGTCATGCAGCTGGCCCTCTTCGAGCGCCGGCTCCCAGCCTTCCTGCTGATCAACCCAGATCTCGAGCGAGATCTGAATGTCATCGCTCATCAGACCCTGGAACAGCGGAATAGTCTGGCCGAAGACCGCGTCGGTCTCGTAGCCGTAGCCTTCTTCAAGGATTGTGCGAACGACATAGTTCAACGCCTGCGCGCTGTCCCAGTCATAGTCGGCGAAGGTGATGGCGCCGTCCCACTCGGATTCGCCGATCGCAGCGTCGGTATCGTCGGCGACCGCGTCATCTTCATCATCCGTTGCAGCGACATCGGCGTCGTCCGCGTCATCGGTTACGACTTCCGTATCGTCGGTGTCAGCGACGTCATCCACGGCATCATCGTCCGCATCGCAGGCCGCCAGGACCAGCGCAAACATAAGAACCGCCAGTGGTAGAAACCACCGAATTGAAAATGGCCGTAGCACGGCA
>SKTL01000401.1 GCA_007122555.1 Thermomicrobiaceae bacterium
CGCACGATTGCCCTGGCAATGGTGTTGCGTGATGGAGCAGCGCTCGATACGGAATCGATCTGGGTGTTTTCCGAGATGGCCTACCGGATGCATCTGCGGGGTGATGTGACGATGTCCGACCCGATGGATCCGATTCTCGCGGCGTCGGACGAGATCGGCGAGGGGCCGTTCCTCTCCGAAGCTGACGCCCGTTACGTGGCGGTCAACGCCTCCGGAATGTCGGCCGCCGATGCGGTGGATGCGACGCTCGTTTCCGAGCGCGACGCGCGAAATGCGGTCGATGGAGCCTGCCGGAACTTTGACGGGCGACCGTCCGGTGTCTGGCTGGTGACTGTCGACGGTATCACGCCGAGTGGTCGCGACGCGTACCGGCTCGTCTATCTGGACGCCTCAAACGGGACGCGTCTTTGTCAGACGGAAGCTCCCGGAGTATCGTAGGGGCGAACGAGCGTATGGGGAGCGTTCGGCCTGAATCACACATCATACGGGGATCGGGTCTATGATCGAATTTAACACACCTCGCCGCGGCGATTCCGGCCAGGACGCCGATCGCCTGCCGAGCACCAGTTACGCCGTGCTCGGTATGTTGTCCTTCGGAGATGAACTTTCCGGCTATCAGCTCAAGAAGCGAGCCGACAACCTGCGGTTCTTCTACTGGAGCCCGGCGCACAGTCAGATCTACGCTGAGTTGCGGCGGCTGGAGAAGCTGGGCTATGTCACGCATCGTGAAGTCAAACAGATGCGGCGGCCCGACAAGCGGGTCTACCGAATCACTTCGGCCGGACAGGAAGTGTTCGAGACCTGGATGAACGAGGCTCCGGTTGAACCGGTTTCACTCAAACACAGCGTGGTGCTGCGCCTCTTCTTCGGCCACGCGGGCAACCCTGAACGGTTGCGCGAGGTGCTGGCGGACTACGCCGACCAGGTGAGCGAGGTCATCGAAGATCTCCGCGGAATCTCCGAGGAGATCTCGGAGAGTGATCAGTTTTTCTATCCGGCTGTCGTCGCCGAGTGGGGCATCGGCTACTACGAAGCCGAGCGCCGCGCGGCGATGACTGCAATCAGGCGCCTCGATGATCGCCCGGAACGTGCTGAATCCCAAGCTGAAGAAAAGGACGCCGATACCGCCTGAGCGATCTCCAGTGTCTCGCTCCACGGTATACATGCCGGAAAGGAAGCGTCGATTGACCAGCAGCGGGGCGCGGTTGCAGATCGAGGGATTGACGATCATCTATGACGGGGAAATCGCCGCCGTCGGGGGGATCAATCTCGATGTCGAGCCAGGCGAATTTGTGACGCTTCTCGGTCCGAGCGGCTCGGGAAAAACGTCGGTTCTGATGGCGATTGCCGGGTTCGTTGAGGTGACGGCCGGGCGAATACTGGTTGATAACGACGATCTCCTGGTGCGAGAGCCGAATCAGCGCAATCTCGGACTGGTGTTTCAGGACTATGCCCTCTTCCCGCATATGAGTGTCGCCCAGAATATCGGGTTCCCTCTGAAAATGCGCCAGTGGCGATCTGCTGATATCGACGCGGCAGTTGATGAGGCCCTCCGGATGGTCCGGCTCACCGGCTACGGGCATCGCCGACCGACGCAGCTGTCCGGCGGCGAGCAACAGCGCGTGGCCCTGGCGCGGGCGACCGTTTTCAATCCGCCGGTGCTACTGATGGACGAGCCGCTCGGAGCGCTCGATAAGCAGCTCCGGGTACAGCTTCAGGACGAGCTGAAGGCGATCCAGCGCCGAACCGGCATCACCACACTGTATGTCACCCACGATCAGTCCGAAGCGATGACGCTTTCCGACCGGATCGCCCTGATGCGTGACGGGCAGATCGAGCAGCTCGGAACCCCTCGTGAGCTCTACGAGCAGCCGGTAAACAGATTCGTCGCAGAATTCATCGGCGAGAGTAACGTTTTCAGCGGGAAGATTTCTTTAACCGGTAACGGACGCGTGCTGGAGACCGAATCCGGTTGGCGCCTTCCGGTCGTTGATGACCATCAATACAGTGGTGATGAACGGGTTCAGGCAATGATCCGGCCCGAACGGATTGTCTTCGAGGATCCATCAGCAGATGTTGTGATGCGGGCGGAGGTCATTGAGCAGAGCTATGCTGGCGAGATGATTAGTGTGCGTGTCAAGCTTCCAGAAGGCGATCAGCTACTCGTCAAACGGCAGAACCGGGGCGATATATCCGGTTGTCAACAGGGCCAGTACGTCACGGTGGGATGGTCGTATCAGGACATGACGGTGCTGCGTGGCTAGCTCAACTATCAATTCAATTCGGGAACACGTTCCTGAAATCGCAACCGAGGACCAGGAGCATCGTCCCGTCGCGATCGATATCAGGGAGCTTTCCCGGAGATACAACGACCAACCAGCCGTTCGTGAGCTGAGTCTGCAGATTCAGTCCGGCGAGGTCTTCGGGCTGCTCGGTCACAACGGCGCAGGCAAGACAACCACCATCCGGCTGCTGACCGGATTGATTGCCCCGGACTCTGGCTCGTCACGGGTTCTCGGAATGGATTCCATGACGCACGGGGCGGACATCCGCGCGCGCACCGGCGTGTTGACCGAGACACCCGCGCTTGATTCGCGCCTCACCGGACGGGAGAATCTACAGTTCTTCGCGGATTTCTTCGACATCGATCCATCTCGCGCCCGGCAGCGCATCGATTTTCTGATCGACGCGTTTGATCTCAACGAGCGCGAGTCCGATCGCGTCGGCTCCTACAGTCGAGGGATGCACCAGCGCCTCGCGCTCGCCCGGGCAATGCTGCACGAGCCCGAATTACTGTTGCTGGACGAACCGACACCGGGGCTTGATCCCATTGCGACCCGGATCGTTCACCTCATGATCCGCGCGTTTCGGTCCGAAGGCGGGACGGTGCTCCTCTGCACGCACAATCTGGAAGAGGCAGAGCGGCTTTGCGACCGCGTCGCTGTTCTGGAGCGCGGCCAGTTGATTGCGATCGGAAACCCGCGCGAGTTGACCAGCCGGATCGTTGATCAGCAGATCGAGATCGAGATTGCTCCGCGGTACCGGGATCGGGCTCGAACCGCGATAATCGGCGCGGTACCGGGCGTCACGGTTGCCGCTGCCGAGAACCTGGTGCGGGTTGACGGTGTGCCTCGTGAACGGATTCCGGATCTCGTTCAGGCTCTTGCGGGAGCCGGGATCCCGGTGTATCGCGTCACACCCAGGGTGAGCTCGCTTGAAGACGTCTATTTCGCGCTGCACGAGGATGGACGCGCGTCATGAGCTGGCGCGGCGTTCGAGCCATCGCCCGAAAGGACATGCTAATCGTCCGCAGGAGCCGGCCGATGTTCTATCCGCTTATCGCGGTTTCCATTCTGATGCTGATTGTGCTGCCGCTCTCCAACACGTTGATTGCCGCGAACACCGGCGCGCCGGCCGGAGTAATGGCGCAATGGGATTCCATTATGCAGCGTCTCCCCGGCGACATGGCGTTGTTGATTGACCCGGCGCTCAGCGACGCCCAGCGGATGATTCTGCTCGGAAACGTGTACGTGCTGGCGCCCTTTTACCTGCTGATCCCGCTCCTGGTGGCGATGATTATCGCCGCAGATACGTTTGCCGGTGAGAAAGAGCGACGCACGCTGGAAGCGTTGCTCTACACCCCGATGTCCGACCGGGAGCTCCTTCTCGGAAAGCTGCTGGCCGCCTGGATTCCGGCCGTAACCGTTTCGATCGCCGGCTTCCTGCTCTACAGCGTGATCGTCAACCTGGCCGCCTGGCCGGTGATGGGCGAGATGTTTTTCCCGAACGCGATGTGGTTGTTGCTCGTTTTCTGGGTCGGACCGGCTGTCGCCGGGCTCGGTCTGGGCGCGATGGTGCTGGTGTCCTCCAGGGTCGATACCCTGCAGGAAGCCACCCAGCTCGGGGGCGGAATCGTCCTCCCCTTCGTATTGCTGATCATCGGGCAGGCGACCGGAGTGCTTTACTTCAGCATTGCCCTGGTTGTCGCGCTGGGAGCAGGTATCTGGGTGATCAACGGCGTGCTCCTCGCACTGACGGTGCGTCGATTTCGCAGGGAATCTCTGTTGCTCAGTAGTAGCTGATAGAATGTGTAACAGATACTGTTCGTCCAATCCCGACAATCCCGACGAAGGGACCACAATTGAACGAGGGAGCGACCGTCGTAACCGACGAGCTCACCCGCCATTTCGATGGGACGATAGCGCTGGATTCGTTGTCGCTCAACGTCGCCGCTGGAGAAGTCTTCGGACTTCTTGGCCACAACGGGGCAGGCAAGACGACGACCGTCAGGCTCCTGAACGGATTGCTCGAACCAACCCGAGGTTCGGCAAAGGTGTTTGGGCTCTCCCCGGCCGAAGACGGACCGCGAATTCGTGCGCGCACCGGAGTCCTTACGGAGACCCCGGCGCTCGACGACCGTCTGACCGGCAGAGAAAACCTGCGTTTCTGGGCCAGGGTGTTCGGACTGACCGGGGAACGTCCAGCGCAACGCAGCGAGGAACTGCTCGACACGTTCGGGCTCGCTGACCGCGGAGATGAACGCGTCAGCGCATATAGCCGTGGAATGCGGCAACGAATAGCTCTGGCCAGAACGATGTTGCATCAACCAGCCATTCTCTTTCTCGACGAGCCGACTTCGGGACTCGATCCAGTCGCCGCCCGACAGGTGCAGGACATGATCCTGTCGCTTCGGGAGGCGGGAACAACGGTTATCATGTGC
>SKTL01000151.1 GCA_007122555.1 Thermomicrobiaceae bacterium
CAGCACGAACCACGGCAATGCCACCATAAAAAGCAGCACGCTGGAGTGGACCGTGCCATAACTCGCCATCAACGCGACTAATGGCGTCCGCTGAGTTGTCTGCACGGCAGACACGGACATGTTCCTCCCGTTTCGGACAATCCAGGGGAAGGACTCCTCGGGTTAACCGATGGTCAGCCTACCATGTGAAACTTGTTCATCCGGGTGACAAACGTGCGACACTCCCTGCATCGACGCGGGCATTCAGATCATTCATCATGGAGAACTGCTATGAAACACCGACGACTCGGTCGCGCAGGCCTGTTCATATCCGAGATCGGACTTGGCGGCAATACGTTTGGCAAGTTCTGTGACGCGGCAGAGACTGCAGCGGTCGTTCACCAGGCGCTCGATCTCGGCATCACGTTTATCGATACCGCCGATTCCTACAACGGCGGGCGCTCCGAGGAATACATCGGGCAGGCCCTGCAAGGACGCCGAGACGAAGCAATCATCTGCACCAAGACGGGCTGGGATGTCGGCGATGGGCCGAATGACCAGGGCCTTTCCTATCATCGCATCATCCGGCGACTGGACGAGAGCCTGAAACGGCTCGGCTCCGATTATGTCGACGTCTACTACATGCATCGACCGGATCCGTTTACGCCAATGGAGGAAAGTCTCCGGGCTATGGACGATCTTGTCCGGGCAGGGAAAGTTCGCTACGTCGCCTGCTCCAATTTTGCCGGTTGGGAGATCGCAGCGATGCACGGCATCTGCGAACGCTACGGCTACCGGATGCCTGTCGCGAGCCAGTCGCTCTACAACATCCTCGAACGTGACATCGAAAACGAGGTGATTCCGGCCTGCGACTACTTCGGCCTCAGCGTCGTGCCGTTCGCGCCCCTGGCGAGTGGCTTCCTGACTGGAAAATACCGGCAGGGCGAACCGGCGCCGCAAAACACTCGCGGTTACGGCAACACGACCTGGCAGGAACGTCGCTTGACCGAACGAAACTTTCGGGCGCAAGACGCGCTGACGCAGTTCGCAGCCGACCGCGACCACACGATCACCGAACTTGCCCTCGCCTGGCTCCTGGCGCAGGATTCGGTCTGCTCCGTCATCGCCGGCGCCACGCAACCGGAGCAAGTCGCAGCAAATGCCCGCGCAGGCGAATGGGAAATGACGCTCTCGGATCTCGCAGAGGTGGATGAGATTCTGGTGGATGCAGGCGTTTAGCGACGTTCACTGCCCGGTCGGCCCATAATCGTGCGAAATCGCGCTCCTCATCATTTCCTCGTGGGAAGCGCTGGGCGCAAGCCCGGTACGCCTATCATGCCGCTTGCAAAACTACGGCCATTAGTTTATACTACTGTGTAGTTAGCTGTGGAGCTAACCGATGAACTCAAATCAACTCGAAAGGCTGCCACGATGCGCGTAACAACTCACGGAGACTACCTGGTTCAACTCGCCCGCTGGGCGCGGATATTTCCGGTCAACATCTACCTCGTCCGCGAGGACGATAGCCTGACACTGGTCGATACCGGGATGTCCGGCCGGGCGCAGGTCGTTGTTGATCAGGCGAAATCGATCGGCCTGCCGATCACCCGAATCGTGCTGACCCACTCCGATCCTGACCACATCGGCGGGCTGGACGAACTGCGCGCGCTCCTGCCGGATGCCGAGGTGCTGATGACCGGGCTGAGCGCACGGATACTCAGCGGGGAAGTCAAGCTCGACAGGCACGGCGGTCAGACTGAACCAACGTCTCCGAAGCCGCTGGCGAATACCATGCCAACCTCCCTCATCGAACCAGGCGATACGATTGGATCGCTCCGGGTCATCTCCGCGCCGGGGCACAAACCGGATCAGATCGCCTTGATCGACCAGCGGGACAATACGTTGATCGCCGGCGATGCGTTTCAGACGAAACGCGGACTCGCGGTCGCCGGAACAATCCGCTGGCTCTTCCCGTTTCCCGCATTCGCGACGGTTGACAAGGCCGCCGCGCTGCAGACGGCCCGCGAGCTCCGACTGCTCAAACCCTCGCGCCTGGCGACCGGTCACGGCGATGTCCTGGAGTCGCCGGCGGAGTCAATGAACCGAGCGATCGCAGAAGCCGCGCGCAAGGTTGAACGAGAGGCCACACATGCCGTCTAAGCGGCGATTGAATCACGATGCCGTCGTCGAGGCGGCGGCCGAGCTGATCGACGCGAACCCGAATCAGGAGCTGACACTCGCCGAACTCGCCCGTCATCTCGGAGTTCGCACACCGTCGCTCTACAACCATATCGGCAGCCTGGACGAGCTGCGACAGGCCGTGGCCGTCTATGGCGCCACGGCCCTCGGGGACCGGCTCGGCAACGCGGCGATCGGGCGCTCCGGAGCATCTGCGCTGGCAGCAATCGCCTGGGCCTACCGCGACTTCGCCGCCGCACGGCCAGGGCTCCACCTGGCCACTCAGCGCGCCCCGCAAGCGGACGAAGTAGAGTTGGCGCGCGCCGCCGGGGTGATTCTCGACATTCTCCGGCGGGTTCTCGAGCCGTTCGAACTCAGTGAAACCGAGGAAATCCACGCGATCCGGGCGCTGCGAGCTATGGTTCACGGATTTGTATCGCTGGAGCAAGCTGGCGGTTTCGGTATGCCGGTCGATCTCGACGAGAGCTTTCAGTATCTGGTGAACATGTATCTTGCGCACCTTGCCGAAGATTCCGGCGCACGCGTGCGCAAACCAGGATGACCGCGGCATGACCGGCGTTACAATTCCGTGTTTGCTCTGGACAACAGCGGTCGCGCCTATTACAATACTCATAGAGAGGAACGGAGAAGACCGGAACCTCTCGGGGAAAAGCTCCGAAACCGGTAAGGGATATTACCGGTTTGTTGCGAAAGGAGTAAGGTGATTAGCGAGCCGACATCACTAGACTCGAAGACCCCAGCGTCCTTGCTGGCGCACTAACGGCCGAGAGACCGACAGCAGTCGAAGTCCCGGCAATGCACGACCCGGCTACACAGGGTTTGGACCAGCAAAGACGCTGGTTATTTTTGTTTAACGAGCCGTGGCCAGCGCTTGCCCATCCTCCCGCTAGCGAGAAATCCCGGCGCCGGATCAACCCCGCCATCCAGCAGCTCGACATTACAAACTCGTGTAACATCTTGACAGTGGACCCTGCGCGTATTACAATATCAATAGAGAAAAGGACAGCAGCCACGATGATACGAAATCGGAGCTGCGCAATCGACAAGGAGGGTGTCCGATGAAATGTAAGACCTCCTGTCCGTCAACCCCAGCGTCGCTGCTGGCGCACTAAACGGCCGAGAGACCAGCGAACAGCTTGAGTCCCGGCAATGCTCACCCGGTATGAGAGGGTCCGAACCAGCAGAGGCGCTGGTTGCTTTTGTTAACACGCAGATTCTCCGTCATCCTCTTCCTGAGAACGCACACTGCGAAAACGAACGCGGGGAATGAATCCCCGCGCTATTGGTGACCAGGTTGTGTATATGACTCCCGGCGGATTCTCCGCCGAGACGTCGCATTTGTGACCCTATTCCTGGCTCTCGTTGTAGAGATCATCCGTCTGGGCGGCCATGATGAAATCGTTCTGATGAAGACCGCCGATCTTGTGCGTCCACCAGGTTACGGTCACCTTGCCCCACTCGGTCAATATCGCCGGGTGATGTCCTTCGACCTCGGCTGCTTCACCCACTCTATTGGTAAACCCCAGCGCCTGGCGGAAGTTCTTGAACGTGAACTCCCGCTCCAGGCGCTTGACGCCATCCACTTCGTTCAGGTCCCATTCCGGGATCTGTGGGTGAAACGCGGCAATCTCTTCGTCGGTCACCGTCGGGGCGCCCCGACGGCAGGCGGTGCATTTCATCTCCTGTAGTGCGGTCATCGCGTCCAACCTTTCAGGCATGTACGGTGCGTCTCTCTCCGATCGCATCGCAATTCTCGTGCACATCGCGAATTCACTTCGTATCTGCTGACTGGCCGGTCGCCAACGCGGTAGGATTGAAGGCGTGGGAAGGGCGCAGTTGAATTGAAGGTGTGTTGCGACTCGCTGTCGTGATACCGGTATATCTGGAGAGTGCGAAGGCATGTCGATCGAGCATCTCGAGCAATGGTCAGATGCGCAGTTAGCCGAGGTTGAAACAGAGCCCTATTATCTGCCAATCGACGACGAAGTCACGATTTTCGAGACCGCCTACCGTGAACAGCTGCCGGTCATGCTCAAGGGACCGACCGGTGTCGGAAAGACCCGGTTTGTCCGGGCGATGGCCCACCGCATGGGGCGCCCGCTGATTACCGTCGCCTGTCACGATGATCTCACCGCCAGCGACCTGCTGGGCCGGTTTCTGATCAAGGACAACGAGACCGTCTGGATGGATGGACCTCTGACCTACGCCGTCCGCACCGGCGCGATTTGCTATCTGGACGAGATTGTCGAAGCCCGCAAAGACACGACCGTGGTGATTCACCCGCTCACGGATGACCGGCGACGGCTCCGGCTGGAGAAGACCGGCGAAGTGCTTATCGCGCCGCCGGAGTTCCAGCTGGTCATTTCCTACAACCCCGGCTATCAGAGCCTGATGAAGAACCTGAAGCCGAGCACCCGCCAGCGGTTCGTGGCGATCGATTTTGACTTCCCCCCGCCGGAAGAAGAACTGGAGATTATTGTCCACGAAAGCGGAGTCGACCGGGAAACCGGCCAGCTGCTGGTCCGGCTTGG
>SKTL01000445.1 GCA_007122555.1 Thermomicrobiaceae bacterium
GAACTTGCCCGCCAGCTCAATCCGAGGTCGGTCATGCTCGTTCCGCTGGTTGCGCGCGGTCGGGCGTTTGGCATCGTCACCTTCGGCATGTCGGATTCA
This sequence comes from Thermomicrobiaceae bacterium, assembly GCA_007122555.1. Classification (GTDB taxonomy): domain Bacteria; phylum Chloroflexota; class Chloroflexia; order Thermomicrobiales; family Thermomicrobiaceae; genus SLMJ01. Next base: position 100 of record SKTL01000445.1, read on the forward strand.
GGCCGTCGCTATTCCGCCGATGATCTGCAGCTGGCAATTGAAGTCGCTCACCGGGCCGCGGTCAGCATCGACAACGCCCATCTCTATCACGAAGCGCAGGAAGCCGCCCGTGCGCGTGAAGAGTTCGTTTCACTGGTGTCCCATGAACTGAAAACCCCGTTAACCGTGATCAAGGGTTACATTCAGGTCATGGAACGCTATCTCGACAAACCGGATTGGGAACGGGAGCGCATCCGCACAACGCGGGAACGGCTGTCGACGCAAGTCGAGCGGCTGGAGCTTCTCGTGGCCGATATTCTGGATGTGTCTCGAATTCAACGAGGCCGACTCGACCTCAATGCCGTTCCCGATACCAGTCTCGTCGACCTGGCGCGTCAAGTGATGGACCGGTTTGACGACGCGATCGAGCGTATGCCAAGTCATGAGTTGAACGTTCATGCAGATGGGCGGGTCTCCGGGTGCTGGGATCCGCTTCGCCTCGATCAGGTGTTTTCAAACCTGCTGTCGAACGCGCTGAAATACTCGCCCGACGGCGGCCCGATCAACGTCTTCCTGAGTCAGGACGACACGCATGCATACGTGCAGGTGCGCGACCATGGCGTTGGAATCTCATCAGAAGAGCAGCAGGCGCTGTTCCAGCCATTCCAACGGGGAGCCGCTGCCGCACGGGGCATCAGCGGGACGGGACTCGGCCTGTATATCACCCGCCAGATCATCGAACAACACGGCGGCGAGATATCGGTCAGCTCCGAGCCGGCGGGAACGACAACATTCAGCATCAAACTGCCCCTTAACCCCGAGGTATGCGAGATTTCCGGCGACGATGCTCGCTGAGGAGCAGGCGCGGGGTCATGTACAATTATGCTTGGCATCCGGCCTCTCGTTCGACCGGAACTCTCCGGGACGGAATGGTCCCGGACTGACGCCAGGGATTGCCCCCGTAGTTCAGGGGATAGAACGGCGGCCTTCTAAGCCGCATGTCGCAGGTTCGAGTCCTGCCGGGGGCACCAGCGTAGGACAAGCTGTCTTCCAGTTAGTCAAAAGCGGAGATCTGCGTGCGCGTAACACTGCTCTATTTTGCGGTTGTCAGAGAACTCATCGGAAAACCTTCGGAAACCCGTGAGATTGAATCAGGCCAGACGCTGAAGCAGGTCTTTGATGAGATCGCGGAGGAACACCCCGCGCTGTATCGGCTCCGGCCATCGCTCATGTTCATGGTCAATCAAGAGTACGCCGCCGCGGATCTTCAGGTTCAGGACGGCGATGAGATTGCGCTGATCCCACCGGTATCCGGCGGAACAAACCAACGGTTTCGGGTGACTGAAGACCCGGTCAGTGAGGACATGGTGTCCGCGCTCGTTTCCTCGCCAGATGCCGGCGCAATCGTCACCTTTCTCGGGACCGTACGGAACAACGCCCGAGGGCGAACGGTGCTCAGCTTGAACTATGAGGCGTACCCACCCGCGGCCGAGCGGATGCTTGAGCAAATCGGCGACGAAATCCTCGAGCGCTGGGGGATCGAGCAAACCGCGATCTTCCACCGCATGGGTCACTTGTCCGTTGGGGAAGCGAGCGTCGCGATTGCGGTCGCTTCCGCGCACCGCGGCGATGCGTTTGACGCCTGCCGTTACGCGATTGATCGCATCAAGGAGATCGTCCCAATCTGGAAGAAAGAGTTCTATGAAGACGGCGAAACCTGGGTCGGAAGCGAAGCCGAGTACCAGTTCGCCTTCGGCACATCCGGGCGTCGGTCTTCCTAGCGATTTCACTCTGTTAATTCCGCGCAGCCCCGCCGGCGGGGCTGCGCGCATTCTTCAGCGATCAATTTGCCTGGATTGCCTTACTCGTCTCCGACATCCTTGATCATGCCAAATTCAATGGAGCCTATCGACAGCACCAGGTCGCCATCCTCAACCCTGCTGACAACATCCCCCGGAAGGCGTTTTTCCTTCTTGAAGATCAGTCCGTGTTCAACGTTGAGGAACTCAACCCCTCCATTAGACTTCAAGTCTGCATGCGCGAGCGTTCCCAGTTTCGAACCGGATGAATCCTTTACAGGCATTCCAGCCACCAGCGGCAGCTGCTCCGTCGCTGACTCTGCCGAATCCCCGGCCACAGGCGCCGCGGCCACAAGGTCGGCGCGGTTTACAACACCAACCAGGTTTCCGCTCTCATCGACGACCGGAACCTGTTCGATGTTGATATCGCCATCCAGCGCCGCGTGGGCTTCTTCGACCGATTGGTTCTGCGTGATGCTCGGCACGTCAGCAGACATAAAGTCAGCTACCAGACGTTCCAGATCATCGCCAGAAACGTTGAGCAGCGAATTGCGGCGGAGAATGCCGACAAGCTGGCCGTCATTGGTGACGAGCAGTGATCGTGCTTCGCTTGTGTCCATTCGCCGCTGTGCATGCGACGCTGGCTCGGTCGACTCGATGCTTTCCATGTCCGGGGCGAAGAGTTCGTTCAGTTCCTGCGGCACCATGGTGCGTCCTTTCATGTTCACTTCATCATTGCTTTGCCGTAACTGTGCATAATCGTATGCAGCGATCACCTGGAGTTGCGCAAACGGTGTGCCGCGATATCGCGGGGCGACGACTGGCGCGAACCTCCGGCGGTTGCGAGAACGGTGATTCCCCTCTACGATGAGCTCGTCAGATACGCAGCGCAGAATCACCAGGAGAAAGGAACGAACATGGCCGATCAGTCGCTCGTCAAGCAGATGATGGCCGCAGTCGACGACGCACATGATGAGATTGTCGAGCTCTGTCAGGAGATCGTGCGCGTTCCATCGGTCAGTTTCGGCGACCCGGACAGTGGCGATGAGTTGCCCGCTGCGGAGCTGATTCAGGCGAAACTGGCGAAAGATGGCATTGAGGCAGACATCTACAAACCCCGCCCGAATCGCGGCAATCTCATCGCCAACTATGACACCAACAAGATGGACGCCAGTCCGAGCCTGCTGTTGATGTCGCATACTGATGTCGTACCAGTCGAGGACGAATCGCAGTGGACTTACCCGCCGTTCGGCGCGGAGATTCACGACAATCGCATCTGGGGTCGCGGCGCCGCGGATATGAAGGGCACCGTGGCGTCTCAGGCGATGGCGCTGATTCTTCTCAAACGCGCCGGAGTCGAACTTGACGGCCGCCTGACATTCGCGACCTGCGCTGATGAGGAAACCGGCGGAGTCTATGGATTCGGCTGGCAGGTTGAGAATCATCCGGATACGTTGAAGGCGGACTATGCGGTAAACGAGGGCGGTGGGGATCCAACCCATGGCGCGGCCGGGATGATCTACGAGATCGCCACCGGCGAAAAGGGCCGGCTGGAAATGCACTTTCACATCGCCGGCAAGGGCTTCCACGCCTCTCAGCCCTGGCGCGCCGACAACGCGATCTACAAGGCGCAGGAGCTGATCTCCCGGATTCAGAACTACGAGCCGGAAGTCTCCGTCGAAGCGGAAATCTTCAAGCACCTCGACAAGCTGGCTGGACTGGATGACGAGGTAACCGTTGACAACCTCGAGGAGATTCTGGAACGCGTCGGCAAGACAAACTACAGTCTCGCATCCAAGCTCCGGGCCTGCTCCCGGATGACACTGGTCGCATCAATGATGAACGCTGGCGTGAAATCGAACAGTGTCGCCGAGAACTGCGACATTGTCTGCGATGTCCGCTCCCTGCCGAGTCAGGATAAGGCGTACGTTGAAGCACAGGCGGCGAAGATCGCGGACGGTATCGATGGGGTGACCTTTTACGTCCACGAAACATCCGTCTCCAACGCCTCATCGTTCGACTCGCCATTCCGATCCAACGTTGAAGAAGCCACCAAAGCAGCGCTCGGCAATGACGACATCACCTTCCTGCCAGGGTTGACCGTGGGATTCACCGACTCTCGCCTGGTTCGCCCCCTCGGGAACACGATCTACGGATTCACCCCGTCGCATCCCGACGACGACCCGGCGCTCAGCGGCGCTCACAATATCAATGAGTCGCTCGGCATCGACACCTTGATCATGCGCACGAAATACCATGTGGCTCTGGCGCTGAGTACGTTGAAGTCGTAGTCGAACGTCGAATTCCGTACAGTTACGTCCAGCGATCTCCTGGCTACGTCCCCGGTATGGGGAAGCGGGCCAGGGGATGAGTCTGGAGCTACAGCCAGCGCCCGAACCAGTCGGTGATGTTCCGGAACCGGTCCAGTCGATGTTTCGGGCTACCGCTCGGCGACAATCAGTGGCTTTCATTCGGGAACCGGACGAACTCCACAGTCCTGCCAAGTCGTTTCAAGGCGGTGAAGAGCTGCTCGGACTGTTCGATCGGACAACGATCGTCCTGCTCACTGTGAATCAGCAGCAACGGAGCAGTGATCTGATCAACGCGAGCGATCGAAGTAAGCCGCCAGTACAGTTCCGGATCATCGAAAATGTCTACGCCGAATGCATGCACGTTCGTGTTGAAACGTATGTCGTCCGTCCCGTATATCGGAATACAGTTGCTGCACGATCGCATCGATACCGCTGCCGTGAATCGATCGGTTCGCCCCCGCAGCCAGTTCGTCAGAATCCCGTCATAGGGTCCGCCAAGCACGCCGA
>SKTL01000041.1 GCA_007122555.1 Thermomicrobiaceae bacterium
CGAGCAAGCATGTCGCTGTCGGCAAGCTCGGTGGCTCAGCCCGACGCGGCGGACGTGCTTGCCGACGAGATCCTCAGACTCGCACAACGTGGATCAGGATGAACGCACTGGCGCAGCGAGACCCGCGTCTATCGCTTCCCTTGCCGTCGAGACGCGAACCAATTCTATCCCCTTAAGGCGGTCGCTTGGCCCGCGGTATGTCGTCGAAGGAATAATCGCGCGCTTGAATCCCATCTTTTGCGCTTCATTCAACCGTCGATCCAGCTGGCTGACGCTGCGCAGTTCCCCGGACAGTCCCACCTCCCCGATGAACACCGTGTCGCGCTCGACCGGCCGCCCGGCGTGGCTTGAGCCGATTGCGGCGATTACGCCGAGATCAACTGCCGGTTCAGCCACCCGCATTCCACCCACGACATTGACGAAGACATCTTGAGCGCCAAGGTTGTATCCGACACGTTGCTGAAGCACGGCAATCAGCATGTGCAGCCGGTTGAGGTCAAAGCCGGTCGCCGTCCGTCGCGGATTGCCATAGGACGTCGTCGTTGTCAGCGCCTGAACCTCGATGAGAATCGGACGGCTTCCTTCCAGCGGTGCGGCAACGGCGGAGCCAGCGGCGTTACCAGAACGCTCCTGAAGGAACGCTTGCGACGGGTTGACGACTTCGCGCATCCCTCCGTCGGTCATTTCGAAGACGCCGACTTCGTCGGTTGATCCGAATCGATTCTTTACGGCTCGCAAGACCCGGTATTGATGATAGCGATCGCCTTCGAGATAGAGCACGGCATCGACCATATGCTCCAGGACACGCGGCCCGGCGATCGTGCCTTCTTTGGTCACATGTCCGACGATCATGACCGGAACCCCCGAGCGTTTCGCGAACTGCATGAGCCGAGACGTGTTCTCCCGCACCTGGGCAACGCTCCCGGCCGCAGACTGTAGTTCCGACAGAAAGACAGTCTGGATCGAATCGATCACGACCAGGCCGGGATCCAGCGTCTCAATCTGCGCGAGAATCTGCGTCATGTCCGTTTCGCCCAGGACGAGTAACTCGTCCGGCACGACCTTCAATCGCTCTGCCCGGAGTTTGATCTGTTGCGGCGACTCTTCCGCCGAGACGTACAACACAGGACCCTGCGTTGCGCTGTGCAACGTTGAAACTTGCAGCAGCAGAGTCGATTTCCCGATCCCCGGGTCGCCGCCAACGAGCACGAGTGAGCCTGGAACCAGTCCACCCCCCAGAACGCGAGAAAACTCATCCATAGCAACCGGAATACGCTGTCCTCCGTCGTAGCTGATATCCGCCAGTCGAGTGGCCTGGACAGATCCATCGGTCGGACTTGCCGAGCGGCGAGAGGCCGTCGATGGCATCGGTTGCTCAACCGTTTCCACCATCGAACCCCATGTTCCGCAATCGGGACATCTCCCGTAGTAGCCAGGGCTCTCGTGACCGCATTGCTGGCAGACGTACTTTGTTCGCGCTCGTGGCATTACTGTGCGACTTTCGGCTATTTAGTGCGTTCTCGCTGGTGAGGGTAACAGAAAAACAACACCCGCCGGAAATGCTCCGACAGGTGTTGAAACTCGTCTGTTCGCCTCAACGCGGGATCAGGACGAAACCGGCTGAAGCTTGTCCGCATCGCTCGACTTCTTGTCGAGCTTGAGCAGATCATCCTCGACATCAATCGTGATGACGTCTCCCGCCTGATATCGACTCTCCAGCAAGCCCTCGGCCAGCGGGTCCTCGATCAGATTCTGGATCAAACGGCGCAATGGACGCGCGCCGTACTGGCGGTCGTAGCCGCGACGGCCCAGGAAGTCCAGCGCGTCGCTCGAAATCTCCATACCCACTTCCTTCTCCTGGAGCTGGGTACGAACGCGTTTGAGTTCCAGTTCGACAATCTCGCGGATCTCTTCGGTCGTCAACGGGTGGAACACGATTACGCCGTCGATCCGGTTAAGGAACTCCGGCCGGAAGGTCGTTTTGAGCTGGGCGAGGACCTTCTCCTTCATATTCTCGTATTCCATGCGAACTTTGTCTTCTTCGTTCTCGGCGACTGCGAATCCGAGTCCGCCCTCCTTCTGGATCATCTCGGCGCCGACATTCGACGTCATGATCAGAATGGTGTTGCGGAAATCAACCCGACGACCCTTCGCGTCGCTCAGGCTGCCGTCCTCCAGAATCTGGAGGAGCATGTTGAACGCCTCCGGATGCGCCTTCTCGATCTCATCCAGCAGGATCACCGAGTAGCTCTTGCGGCGAACTGCCTCGGTCAGCTGGCCGCCCTCTTCGTAGCCAACATATCCTGGCGGAGCGCCGACCAGACGAGCGACAGCGTGCCGCTCCATGAACTCGCTCATATCTATCTTGATGAGCGCATCCTCGGAACCGAACATGAACTCGGCCAGCGCTCGCGCAAGCAAGGTCTTGCCGACACCGGTCGGGCCCAGGAAGATGAAGCTGCCGATCGGCCGCATCGGATCCTTCAAACCGGCGCGGGCCCGGCGGACAGCCTTGGACATCGTGGTGATGGCCTCGTGCTGACCCACGATGCGCTCGTGCAGGGCTTCTTCCATCTGAAGCAGCCGTTCTGTCTCTTCAGTCGCCAGTCGCATCAGAGGAATACCAGTCCACATCGAGACGACCTGCGCGATGTCTTCTTCGTTGACTTCCGGGACATCGCTGCCCTGCTCTTCTTTCCAGTTTGCCTCCAGATCGGCGATCCGCCGCTGGAGCTGGCGCTCACGATCGCGAAGATCGGCAGCTAGCTCGAATTCCTGCCCGGACACGGCGGAATCAAGCTCCCGTTGCAGCGATTCCAGTCCCTTCAGCGCTTCCTTCAAGCTTGGCGGCGAGGCGGAGCGATACATCCGGACTCGCGAAGATGCCTCGTCGATCAAGTCGATCGCCTTGTCCGGCAGGAACCGGTCAGTCACGTAGCGTGACGCGAGGCTCGCGGCCGAACTGAGCGATTCATCGCTGATCTTCAGCTTGTGGTGTTCCTCATAGCGCTCGCGGAGCCCTTCGAGGATGAGGACCGTTTCATCAACGGACGGCTCCTCGACCTGAACCGGCTGGAAACGTCGCTCCAGCGCCGCGTCACGTTCGATGTACTTGCGGTACTCATCCAGCGTCGTGGCGCCGATTGTCTGCAGTTCGCCGCGTGACAGCGCCGGCTTCAGTATGTTGGCCGCGTCAACGGCGCCTTCGGCGGCGCCGGCGCCGACCAGCGTATGGAGCTCGTCAATAAAGAGGATGCTCCCGGTCTCCTTGACCTCAGCGACGATCTTCTTCAGACGCTCTTCGAACTCACCGCGATATTTTGTTCCGGCAACCAGCGCACCGATATCGAGCGCAATAACTCGCTTGTTCTGTAGTGGTTCGGGAACGTCGCCGGCCACGATTCGCTGAGCGAGACCCTCAACGATCGCCGTTTTGCCGACGCCGGGCTCGCCGATCAGGGCGGGGTTGTTCTTCGTCCGGCGAGAGAGTATCTGCATGACCCGCTCGATCTCATTGGCGCGTCCAATCACCGGATCGAGCTGGTCCTGCGTCGCCGCTTCAGTCAGATCAAACCCGAGCGCATCCATATATGGGGTTTTCGTTTGCTGGCCTTTCTGCTGATAGCCGGAGCTCTGGCTCACGACCTGCATCACCTGCTGGCGAACCTTCTCCAGGCTAACGCCCAGGCTTTCCAGCACGCCGGCCGCGATGCCTTCTCCCTCTCGAACCAGGCCAAGAAGCAGGTGCTCGGTTCCAATGTAGTGGTGGTTGAGGCGTCGAGCCTCGTCTACGGCAAGCTCGATAACCTTTTTCGCCCGCGGGGTCAACCCGATCTCGCCGACGATCATCGAATCGCCGCGCCCGATAATGAACTCGACAGCACTGCGGACCTTCGGCAGTTGAACACCCATATTCGCCAGCACGCGCGCGGCAACGCCATCGCCCTCACGCACGAGCCCGAGAAGCAGGTGCTCGGTTCCAATGTAGTTGTGATTGAAGCGATGCGCTTCTTCCTGCGCAAGAGTCAGGACCTTGCGAGCGCGTTCCGTAAATTTCTCAAACTTGTCTGCCATGTTTCTCTCCTCTGGCCATCAGATTCACGATTGACCTAATGCAATTCTGTGGCCATCCTGCCGCGTTCGCATTGCTGAGAAACAGCGAGCCCCCGAGTGGTCAGTGCCGATGGGGGCTGCGCCGACCGCGACATACACACACTTAACGTATATCACGGCTGTATTCTTCATGTGCGGGGAGCTGGCAGGTCGAGCGCTTAATTACTCGCTCGTTCCGTACCATCATCGGCCTGCGCGTCTTCTTCATCATCGGTTGCATCGGCAGGCTCGGATTCGTTCGTTTCAGTTTCGGCTTCCGCCGTGACTTCGTCAGATTCGACCTCTTCGGTCACAGCTTCTACAGGTGCGTCGTCCGATTCAGCGGCGACCTCTTCAGCTTCAACTTCGGATTCTTCGGTCACAGCCTCCGCTGGAGCTTCGTCTGCTTCAGCGACAACTCCAGTTCCGGCCGAATCGTCGTCAGTTTCCGGCGCCGGCTCCGGTCCGTCCTCACCCGGCTCTCCAGATGCAGCCTCGGCGTCCGGAGCCGCATCATCGGCGGCCGGAGCCTCATCGGTTTCGTCCGGCTCGATCTCGATCGCCAGCAACTCGTGCTTGAGAGCGACC
>SKTL01000029.1 GCA_007122555.1 Thermomicrobiaceae bacterium
CCGCAGGTTGCGCATAGTCTTGCGTCGCGCTCCAGGCTGCCGAAGCATCCAGATAGTTGTTGTAGGACAGTTCGCCGGACGAGACGACTTCCCAGCCGCCGATCCCGTCCATCGCGGCGGGCCCATGAAGGCGATAGACGGACGCCTCCTGGTGCGGGTTCTCTCCGTATCGGAGCGACGAGAGTTTGCGACCACTGACTGCTAGCTCCTGCGGGAACTCGTCGTCGGTCAGGTATCCGGCAACCATCGCATCGTAGGAAGCGGTGTGGGCATAGGCCCGCGAGGCCAGCTGCCGTCTGAGGTCCTTGTCCAGTCCCTCCAGACCGTTTTCCTCCACGATCCTGGCGATCCACTCGTAATCGGCAGGATTGACAACCACCGTCACCGACTGATGGTTCTTCGCCGCGGCGCGGATCATTGCCGGGCCGCCGATGTCGATGTTCTCGATCACTTCGCTATCTGTGACGCCGGAGCGGGAGATGGCGCTCTCGAACGGATAGAGGTTGCAGATCAGGACGTCGATCGGCTCGATGCCGTACAGATCTGCTTGCTCATTGTGTTCGGCAAGATCTCGTCGAAACAGCAGACCTCCGTGAATCGCTGGATGCAGCGTCTTGACCCGGCCATCGAACATTTCCGGGAATCGCGTAACCTCGTCGACTGGCGTGACCGGGAGGCCGGCGTGCTTCAGCGTTCGCAATGTTCCACCGGTCGAGACGATCTCCAGCCCGGCTTGATGAAGCGTTCTGGCGAGCGCTTCGATTCCGGCCTTGTCGGCGACACTGATCAATGCGCGTGGCATGAGGTCAACGTTCCCTTCTCGGATTACTGGCGGCAACTGAACGACCAGCCATCCGCAGGCTGGTCCTGATGTATCCGTATTGTAGACGCCGGGAGAGTTTAGAGCTTGTTGACGACCAGTTTCGACACTGCGCGAAGCGTCTCGAACACGCCCTTACCCTCGGGCGCCACCGCTTCGAATCGCGGAGCCTTAATCGTATTGAGATAGCGGTCAAGAACCGGGGTTGGGAGCGCGTCGGGCATGTCCATCTTGTTGTACTGCATGACCAGCGGGTAGTCGAGAAAGCGCTTGCCCTGCGTCGTGAGGTTCTGGGCGAGTTCGCGCAGGCTCTGAAGATTGTCAGCCAGGCGATCCCGCTGCGCGTCGGCGACAAAAACGACGCCGTCAGCGCCGTTCAACACCGCGACACGGGTGCGTTCGTACAGCACCTGTCCGGGGACGGTGTAGAGATGGAAACGGATTGTGAAACCATGAACCTTGCCGAGGTCGAGTGGTAGAAAGTCGAAAAAAAGCGTACGTTCAGTCTCGGTTGCGATCGACAGCAAGTCCCCTTTCGTGCTCGATGGAATGCGGGAGTGAATGTACTGCAGGTTGGTGGTCTTTCCGGAAAGACCCGGCCCGTAGTAGACGATTTTCCCGTGAATCTCTTTAGCGGCGACATTGATTAACGCCATAGATTGATCGCAACCCTAATCATTCGTATCGTCGCGGTCGTCATTCTCATCGTCGCTGAATACGAGATCGATCGTGTCGGTCGTCGCTTGCAGAAGCGAGTGGGAAAGGCCTGAACGCTTCTGGATCGGGCGGCTCTGAGCAATCTGAAGGACGTTGCTGAGGATTCCTGTCGTTCGTTTCGCGAGCACTTTGATAAGTCCCAGATGAGCCTGTTGATCGAAGATCACGACCAGGAGCCAGTGATCGGCGACGGTCTCCGTGATGATCTTCTCCCGGAGCCCTTCCTGCAGGAGAGTCCGGAAACTATCCTCATTGAGGATCCGGGCGATTTCCTGGGTCGAGGCGTACGTTGCCGCGAGCAGCGCGCCAAGATGGGTCATTTCCGGCCGGTGACCGTCACTCTCGTAGGCAAGAATCTGCCCGGATCGATCGACCACCATGGTGTATGAGGCCCCCGTATCGGCAAGCAGGCGCTGCAGGCAGGCACTGATCTGCGCAGTGTCTTCCTCAGTTACCCGTAAATTACTGAGATCATGATCGAAATCATGCATCGGGCGCTCCGCATGCAAATACGCCAGTCTTCAGGCGCCAACCGCTCATCACGTCGCCATGTTCGACAGGTGAACCCGGGCGTCGGGTTCTGTCGATCGCCGGACATAGCCAATAACTGTCGCGTCCGGTTCGCCGGCGATGATCTGTTTGCTCGCTGACTCATCGGCAACGGCGATGAAGCCGATTCCCATATTGAAGACATTGAACATCTCGTCGACCGGAACATTCCCGCGCTGTTGCAACAGAGTGAAGATCGCAGGCGGCTCCCAGCTCCGAACATCGATTTCAGCCGCGCAGCCGGCCGGAATGATGCGTTCCAGGTTACCGACAATGCCGCCGCCGGTAATATGCGCCATTCCAGACAACAGTCCCTGCTCGACGAACGGGATGATCATCTGCAGGTAAGGCCTGTGCGGTCGCAACAGCGCATCACCGAGGGTTTCGCCCAGCTCCGGAACGTGCTCGCTCAGATGCTCGCGGATCGCCGATGTGTCATCTCCGGTAAGTCCGAACACGGCACGGGCTAGCGAGTACCCGTTCGTATGCAGTCCGTTGCTCGGGAAACCGATCACCGCATCGCCTGGTTTGATAGCCGCTCCATCGATGATGCGTTCCTCTTCGACGACGCCGACGATGAAGCCGGCGAGATCATAGGTCGACTCCTGGTAAATCCCCGGAAGTTGCGCGGTCTCGCCGCCGATCAAGGCGCATCCCGCCGCCTGACAGGCGTGCGACATCCCCTCGACAAGATCGGCAAGGACGTCCTGATCCAGCGACGACGTTGCAAAGTAGTCGAGGAAGAAGAGAGGACGCGCTCCACAGCACAGGATATCGTTCACGCTGTGATTGACCAGGTCCATCCCGATGCCGTCGTGCCGACCAGCATGGACAGCGAGCAACACCTTCGTGCCGACGCTATCCGCGCTGGAGACCAGAACGGTCGACGCGCCTTCCGGCGACCGGAACATACCCCCAAAGTGACCGAAATCACCAAGGACTCCATCAGTGTAGGTCTGCCGAATCAGTTGCCCGATTCGCTCTTTCGCCCGCGCACCGCTGGTGTTATCCACCCCGGCTTGCTGATACGTAAATCCAGACGCCTGTCGCTCATTCACCGCAATGCCCTAGGTCTGCTGGACCGCATGATTGAGCTTGTCGAGCGATCGTCGAATCAGCAGACGGACGCGGCCCAGGTTGCTGTTACCGGATCCGACGGTCACCAGGAGGAGATCCTCGTTCAACGGCGACAGAATCACCAGATTGTTCTCGTACTCCAGGATGACATCGCGGGCCGGCCCCTGTTGCAGTTCACGGCCAAGGGAGTCCATCATCAGGAGCCCGCTAGCCGCGACCGTCGCAACGGCCTCGGCGTCGATCTCGTCATTGTGCGCGGATTCGATAACCAGGCCGTCATGGCTGACGACCGAGGCAAGTTCGAGGCCCGCGGATTCTTTCAGTTCGTTCAATGCGGCTTCGAGCGCCACTGACATCTCCGCTCCTTCTTTACCGACTGCACCAACTACCTGCCGTACACACGATTCATTATAGTCAGCAGTTCCCGGAGACAGTAGGGGACGTTCGTACGGGGTACGCTGAATACGACCATAGTACTAGACGGACTCTCGGACTGACGACGAGATTCGATAGGGATCAAAGTGCGCGGCCAGATTCCGCGGAATCCTCCCGGTAAGGACGGTTCCATCTTCCCGGTAGCTCGCTTCGTCAACATGGCCGCGTCGGTGGAACAAATCTACGAGCTGGGCCTCAGTGTACGGTACGAGCACCTGCAGGTCGACGAACGCTCCTTGCTCAGAAAGGACCTGAGCGATCTGGCTGGTGAGCAGGTCCACACCGATTCCCTGAGAGGCCGAGATCGGGACATAGTTTTCTGACAATCCCATTTCCTGACGAAGCTGCTCCGGGGAGACTTCGTCGCCCAGCCGGTCGACCTTGTTCAGCGCGGTGATCATCGGAAGCTCATCGGCTCCGAGCTCTTCAATAATCGAGTGGACCGTCTGTGCTTGCTGAAACGCGTTAGGGTGGGTGACGTCCAGCACGTGAACCAGCAACGACGCCTCAAGCACTTCCTCAAGGGTCGCCCGGAACGCAGCGATGAGCTGAGTCGGAAGATTGTTGATAAATCCGACAGTGTCCGTCATCAGAATCGTCTGCGAGCCAGGCAGATCGACGCGACGAGTGGTCGGATCGAGCGTTGCGAACAGTTCATCCCGCGCAATGACATCCGAATCGGCCAGGTAATTCATCAGTGTCGACTTTCCGGCGTTGGTGTACCCGACCAGCGCGACGACCGGCATGCGCTTTCGTTTCCGCTTGTCGCGGTACAGCTGACGATGCCGGTGGACCTCTGCGAGCTGTTCCTTGATCCAGCTGATTCGGCGACGCGATTCCCGGCGGTCAACCTCGAGCTGGGTTTCACCGGGACCTCGAAGTCCGGCGCCGCCAACACCCTGTCGGGAAAGGTGGGTCCACATGCGAGTCAATCGAGGCAACCGATACTCCAGCTGCGCGAGCTCTACTTGCAGACGGCCTTCAGATGTCCGGGCATGCTGGGCGAAAATGTCGAGAATGAGCGCGGTACGATCCAGCACCCGAACATCGAGGATCTTTTC
>SKTL01000218.1 GCA_007122555.1 Thermomicrobiaceae bacterium
TGCGCGATGCGGTTCGAGAGCGGTGCTTGACGTGAAACGAGGGGGTCATGCCGACAGCACTTGTAATTGAGAATCTGGTGAAGACATTCGGAGCGGTACGGGCGTTGGACGACTTCAACATGGACGTCAAGACCGGAGAGGTGCACGGGTTTCTGGGTCCGAACGGGGCCGGGAAATCGACAGCGATCCGGGTGTTGCTGGGTTTGCTCCGGGCGGACTCTGGCGAAGTGTCGTTGCTCGGAGGAGATCCGTGGGCGGACGCCGTGGAGCTGCATCGTCGGCTGGCGTATGTGCCGGGAGATGTGACGCTGTGGCCGGAACTGACCGGGGGCGAGGCGATCGATGTGCTGGGGCGCTTGCGCGGAGGCCTCGATGAGCGCAAGCGTGAGCGGCTGATCGAACGGTTCGATCTGGACCCGAGCAAGAAAGCCCGGACGTATTCGAAGGGAAACCGGCAGAAGGTTGCGATCGTGGCGGCGCTGGCGTCGGACGTCGAGCTGTTGATCATGGACGAACCGACGGCGGGGCTTGATCCGTTGATGGAGGTGATCTTTCAGGAGGCGATCAAGGAGGAGCAGGAAGCGGGCAAGACGATCCTGCTCTCGAGCCACCTGCTGTATCAGGTGGAGATTCTCTGCGACCGGGTGACGATCATCCGGCAGGGGAAGGATGTTGAACGGGGCACGCTGGACGAGCTGCGGCATCTGACGCGGACATCGATAACGGCCGAGACGGAGCAGGACCCGGCAGGGCTCGCGGAACTGCCTGGCGTTCATGATTTCACGAGCGAGAACGGCAGAGTTCACTTTGATGTGGACACCGAGCAGATCGACGGAGCGATCAAACAGGTTTCGGCGCTCGGCATCCGGAATCTGATCAGCCGGCCGCCGACGCTGGAGCAGCTGTTCATGCGGCACTACGGAGAGGAGTTGACGGAAGCCGAGCGTACATCCGGGGCCGAGGAGGAAGCAGTATGACGTCGTTTACCGGAACCTGGACGCTGATCCGGTTCATTCTCAGACGGGATCGGATCCGGCTGCCGATCTGGATATTAAGCATTGCCGGGTTCTTCACGCTGGTTGCGGCAAGCTTTCCGAGCATCTACCCGACCGAGCGGGAACGCCAGGCCCGGGCGACCCTGATGGAAAACCCGACTGCAATGGCGTTTCGCGGCCCCGGGCACGGGCTGGATGACTACACATACGGGGCGATTCTGGCGCATGAGTTGATGGGGTTCGGGATGATCGCGGCGGCGCTGATGAGCATCTTCCTCATCGTCCGGCATACTCGCGTCGAGGAGGAAAGCGGCAGACTGGAGTTAGTGCGCTCGTCTATCGTGGGACGTTATGCGTCGCCCGCTTCCGCGCTGACGGTGGTCCTCTGTGCGAATCTGGCGGTTTCCGGACTCTTCGTTTTGCTGCTTCCCGTCATGCCCGGCGACTACTCCCTGGCGGGGTCGCTCGCGTTCGGTCTCGCGGTTGGCGGCAGCGGGTTCGTTTTTGCCGTGATTGCGACGGTTACGGCGCAGCTCAGCGAGTATGGTCGTGGAGCTTCCAGCATGGCCGTGCTGATTCTCGGCGCGACGTACCTTCTCCGGGCGATCGGCGATGTGCAGGAGAACGCCCTGTCCTGGCTCTCACCGTTCGGCTGGGGGCAGGCGTCGCGCGCGTTTGTCGACGAGCGCTGGTTCCCGCTGGTGATACCGGTCGTTATCGCCGGCGTGCTGCTGACGGCGTCCGCACTACTAATTAATCGACGAGACGTTGCCGCGGGGTTGCTTCCGCAGAAACCGGGTCCGGCGAATGCGTCGGACGCATTACTCAGGCCGCTCGGGTTTGCGCTGCGCCTGCAACGAGGCGGAATTATCGGATGGACGATCGGTCTGGGAGTCGTCGGGGTCGCGTTCGGCGCCTTAATTGGCGATGTCGAAGCGTTTCTTGATGACAATCCGCAACTCGAAGACTTCCTGGCCGCCAGCGGTGGATCTCTGGTCGACGCGTTTCTGGGATTACTGGTTATGGTAATGGCGTTCATGGCGGCTGGATTCGCCGTGGCGTCCGCTCTTCGCCCACGAGGAGAGGAATTCGAGGGCAGGGCGGAACCGGTCTTGTCGACCGCGCTGTCGCGCTCGGGCTGGCTCAGCAGCTATCTGATTGTCTCTCTGCTGGGGAGCGCGGTCATCCTGCTGGCGGGCGCCGGGGCGCTCGGTGTTGTCGCGGCGGCCGACCAGCGCGACCTGGGGCTGCTGGTCGGCGCACTGGGCGCGGCGCTGGCGTACATACCGGCGGTCTGGCTGCTGGTTGGGCTCGTGGCGTTGCTGTTCGGCTATGGTCCACGCCTGCTGGCGATTCCCTGGATCGTGCTGGTCTACGGAGTGTTCATCGGACTCTTTGGAGATATGCTCGAGGTTCCCGGCTGGGCGAAAGCGGTCTCCCCGTTCGATCACGTCCCGGAACTACCCGGCGGATCCGTCGAACCCTGGTCGATTGCGATTATGTTGGCGATCGGCATGCTGCTTATCGGCCTTGGACTGTATAGCTTCAGACATCGGGATCTGGAGATGAGCTAGGTGGCGGATCGCTTGACATCGCCACAATACGATTGTATTGTATAGACAATACAATCGTATTGGAGCGTGACATGAATCACTCGGAAGAGACAACGAACCGGGACTACACCGATGAGGAGCGCTCGACCCGTGAGCAGATCCTGCGAGCGGCAACTCGCGAGTTTGCAGAGCACGGATTCCGCGGGGCGAGTATTCGCGGGATCGCAAGTGCTGCCGGGGTGTCGCCCGGACTCGTCCAGCATCACTTCGGAACCAAGGACGGCCTACGAGACGCCTGTGACGAGCGGGTTATGGCATTGATGAAAGATACGCAATTTCAGTTTCTGCAGCGTGGAGCGCAACCACTCGATGAAGAAATGGCAGCCAGGCTGGTGGAGCTTCAGCCGGTTATCGATTACCTGATCATGTCGCTCTCCAGCGGTTCAGCAGTTTCGGCGATGTGGTTTCAGGAAATCACCGAGTACACGCACGACGCGTTAACGTCAGGCCGCATTGGACCGGCGCTGGACCCGGACACGCAGGATACCTGGGCGATCGCTGCTACCCAGGCCGCAATGGCGCTAGGCGTCACCGCGTTCTATCGCACCATCCAGGACTTCCTCGGCGAAGATGAAGCGAACGCGATGTTCCGCGTTGGCCACGCCCGGATGTTTCTGACTTCAGAGCGGATTCTCGGTGACGAGACACGAACACGCCTCGAGCAGGCGCTCGATCAGCACGCCGGGAGCAAGACCACCGGCAAGCCACCACCTGCGTCAGACACGGCACACGGGTCAAGCGACACATAGCGACTCTCAATCCGCAATCAGCCTGAAGTTGAAAGCGAAAGAAAATGACAACGGTAATCAGCATCAAGAACCTGGTGAAAACGTTTGGATCGGTACGAGCCCTGGACCACTTCAACATGGACGTTCAGGCCGGAGAGGTACACGGATTTCTCGGGCCTAACGGCGCTGGAAAGTCGACCGCGATCCGGGTGTTGCTCGGGCTGCTCCGGGCGGATTCCGGCGAGGTCTCGCTGCTCGGCGGGGATCCCTGGGCGGACGCCGTGGAGCTGCATCGCCGGCTGGCGTACGTTCCGGGCGATGTCAATCTCTGGCCGGAGTTGACTGGCGGCGAGGCGATCGATGTGCTGGGACGCTTACGCGGTGGCCTGAACGAGCAGAAGCGGGAGCGTCTGATCGAGCGGTTTGATCTCGATCCGACCAAGAGGGCCCGAACATATTCCAAAGGAAACCGTCAGAAGGTGGCGATCGTAGCGGCGCTGGCCTCGGATGTCGAGCTGTTGATCATGGACGAACCAACGGCGGGGCTCGATCCACTCATGGAGGTGATCTTCCAGGAGGCCATCAAAGAGGAACAGCAAGCCGGAAGGACGATTCTGCTCTCGAGCCATCTCCTCTATCAGGTCGAGATTCTCTGTGACCGGGTAACGATCATCCGGCAGGGGAGAGATGTTGAACGCGGCACGCTGGACGAGCTGCGCCATCTGACCCGAACATCGATCACCGCCGAGACGCAGCAGGATCCTGCTAGATTGGCCGAATTGCCCGGGATTCACGATTTCACGAGCGAAAACGGCAGAGTTCACTTCGATGTTGACACCGACCAGATCGACGGAGCAATCAAACAGGTTTCGGCGCTCGGCATCCGGAATCTGATCAGCCGGCCGCCGACGCTGGAGCAGCTGTTCATGCGGCACTACGGTGAGGAGTTGACGGAAGCCGAGCGTACATCCGGCGCCGAGGAGGATGCAGTATGACCTCGTTTACCGGAACCTGGACGCTGATCCGGTTCATTCTACGGCGCGACCGCGTTCGGATTCCGATATGGATCGTCGCGTTTCTGCTGACGATGGTCGGAACCGCTGCGATCTTCCCGGATACCTATCCGACCGCAGCCGATCGTCAGACGCGGGCGACGCTGATGGAGAACCCGGCAATGCGGATGCTGGTCGGGCCGCTCTACGGAACCGATGACTACACCTTCGGGGCGATGATGGCAAGCGAGATGCTCGGGCTCTCTACGGTGGTTGTCGCGTTGATGAGTATCTTCATGATCGTCCGGCATACCCGCGCGGAA
>SKTL01000334.1 GCA_007122555.1 Thermomicrobiaceae bacterium
CCGTTCCGCGCATGCGCTGGCGTAATCGGAGACGACCAGTGATGCGCCAGTCTTCAATACTTCGTTCGCCAGACCTTGCTCGATGAGCGTCTGCTCCAGAGATGACTGGCGAGCGCCGTCCGCATATACCAGGTGACAGCGCAACTTTCCGGCGGCATAGTCGAAGAGCGAAATCTCGGCGTAGTCGCTTCCCGAGAGCTGGATGATCGATCGTTGCACCTGTTCGAACAGGGAATCGAGATCCTGGCCCGTGCTGACCGCGTGGGCAATCTCGATCAGCACCCCAAGTCGGCGCACCCGAAGCAGGCGCTGTCGCTCGTATTTTTTTTCGACATCCCGGGCTATCTGATCCCAGCGATCGTCGTCAAAGTCGACATTGACCCACGCGAGCAAGCGGTGAGTCATCATGCCAACGAATTCGCTGGCCTTCTGCGTCATGACCGCGCGCTCTGGCTCAGGAAGCGTTTCCGTCGCGGACTTCAGCGCGCAGGGAAGCAGACTCATCGAGACGACCGCGCCGACGGTCATCTCACTGGAAGGCGTTATCTCGGCCCACTGCCGGCCCATCGTTGAATCTGCCGGGTCGATGCCCAACAACCAGTTCGCCAGCGCGAGAATTGAAGCGTCAAGTTGGCTGCGGATAAAATCCGACGCCGGTTCCGCAGCATCAACGCGCGCCAGTTCACACCAGGAGTCGAGTATCGCTTCCCTGTGGGCGAATACCAGACCTGCAATGCGTTCGGCGCCGTAGTCCGACGAGTGGCCGGTGTTGGTCAACGTCGCTCACCTCTGTATTGAAACTGATGCCCTGCCCGGGTATGCGCTCCCTGGATGACCATTCTCCCCTATTGCGTATTCGGCGTCATCAAGCAACGGCACAGTGTTCAGCTGTCCATTCGTACAGGGCGCTCGGGCGGCGCCGGTTCCGCGACCGCTGGCGCTCTTCGATCTCCTGTCGGAACAGGGAGCTCAAAAACATTCTCTTCCGACCGGTATTATGCGAAAATTGCGAGAAACACGCAGGATGTCAGGGTATTCCCGACGACTTGCCTGACGCGACAATCGTTCTACACATATCAACCGAACGGCCCATCGAGTTTCACTTACTCGCTGCTGAACTGGACATCATGACAGGCGACCAGAAAAATCCGGGATCACGGTTTACCTCAGCCCATTTTTGCGGCTCAATTCTGGCAATTCTGGTTGCCGCGATCGTGGTCAGTCTCCTTCCGGTTCGGCACACCGATACCCCGTCATTCGCCACTCCCGCCTTTCAAAATGCCTGGATTGCCGATGTCTCAGCGGCGACCGGAGTACTTGATCTCTGGGGAAGCGATCCGCTCGTCTGGCGTGTCGAACCGTATACCGGCGCTCCGAACGATCGCCGGGTGGTTCAGTATTTCGAACGCGGGCGCATGGAGCTGGAGACCGGATCAAGCCAGGTGACGATCGGAAAGCTTGTTGCGGAACTGACAAATGGCGAGATTGATCTCGGTGATGGCGTTTCCATGAAGCGCCAGCCTCCGGATCTTCCGGTGGATTCCGGCACGCCTGACGATCGCGTCCCAACCTATCTGACGCTCGCACGACTCGTTGGCGAGCCGGCAACCGATCGATCCGGCGCCGCTGACCAGATAACTGACTGGATCGACCGCAGCGGTCTGATTGACGGTTCGACCACTCCTGAAGTTGTTCGTTACGGGGAGTTCGTTCAGGAAACAGGCCGAAATCTCCCGGACGTTACGGTGGAGCTCTTCGCGCGGCCCGAGTTTCAGGGCGGTCGCTGGATCGAATTACTCGGCTATCCGCTCAGCGACCCATTCTGGACTTACTATCGGCGCGGTGATGAGATGGCGCCATCGCTGATTCAAGTATTTGAGCGGCGCATCCTCGTCTACACGCCAGGCCTTGAATCATCCCGGCCGTTTGCGATTTCCAGCAGCGGGAAGCACTACTTGAGCTGGAGATACGGGACGGAACTACGTACGCGTGATGCAGCGCGTCCAGATGATGACAGGGAAACAGAACTGGTCATTGGCGACAATCTGGAGGCGTGGGTCTTCGCGGGGGATGTCGGGACGCCAATCGATCTCGCCTTGTCGGCGAGCGGGCACCTGATGATTCTCACCAGTGAGGGACAGATTCTCAAAGCAGATTCGCTCGATCCGGATGCAAGCCCAGACGGCTTTTCAGTCTGGGCCGAGGGTATTCACGAACCGCAGGGAATGATTGCTCGTGGCGATTCTGTCCTGGTTACGGCCGCGGGGCGTGTCTGGTGGTATCACGAACGCGACAGTCAGGGAGTGATCAACACGGTTGACGCGCTGGCTGGGGAACGCGCTGATTCCGATAACCGCGATGAGGCCGTCGGCAAGCCGGTCAGTAACAGCGCCGGAGAAGTCTTTACCCGTTCAATCATTGATGGCGCCGCGCAGTTCCTGCGGGGGATCGCCTCGGACGATCCGCTGATATCGCTGACGGACCTTATTGCCCATCCGGGTCCGGTCGAGTTCGCCAGCGGAGACTTGCTGATCTCCGGACGCAATGATGATGACCGCCCGTCTGTGGTGCTGATACCGTCAGTTGGGCGAACAGCCGAGCCTTCTGACCCGGTCAATCTCGCTGCCTTCCCGATTGGTTCGCGTGTTGCGGCGCTGTCCGTGGCCGAGGAAGAGATCTGGGGGATTAATGCTCTCGGCGATGTCCTTGTCGCGATCCAGGATGGGGATGACGCCCGTCTGTATGCACTTTCCCGTCACAATGGTTTAGACAGCATCGAAGCGCTGGAGCTGGTTCGTGGATTGAGCCGCCCCACTGCGATTCAAGTGGGGCTGGACGGCTCGATCTACGTGGCGGACGCTGAAACCAGGCGGGTGATCCGGATTCGCTACACGGACTAATCCCAGCTAACTTCCATTGCCGGTCCCGTTCTTCGAGATCGTTCCAAGTTCAACTGCACGGTGAAATGCTGACCAGACGGCGTCGTCAACAACCGTCCGGAACCCGCCCTGATCGAGCGTCTTCAATGCCGAGGCTGTGGTCCCGCCCGGCGTGGTCACCATGTTGCGCAACTCCGCCGGATGTTTCCCCGACTGGCGCGCGTAGAGAATCGCCCCGAGCATCGTTTCCTCAACCAGCTGCTGGGCGACTGGTCTGGGGAAACCGAGATGAACGCCAGCGTCGATCATCGACTCCAGCATCAGAAAGACGTACGCCGGTCCGGATCCGGAGATTGCCGTGGCCATATCGATCGCCGACTCGGAATCGAGCTGCACGGCCGTTCCCATGGTGCCCAGGATCGCAGCCACTGCATCCCTGGACTCTTCGTCAACCGCTGATGACGGGATCCAGGCAGTCACCCCGCTTCCGATCTGAGACGGCGTGTTCGGCATCGATCGGACGATCCGGTCGTGTTGTAATCCTTCGGACATGCGTTCGATCGTGGCTCCCGGGATAATCGAGACGACGACCTGATGCGGCTTCAGATGGCCGGCGAGCTGTCGCATCACCGTTTCCAGCGACTGCGGCTTGATCGTCAGCAGGACGATATCGGCGTCCCTGACCGCGTCGAGATTGTCCCGCGAGATGTCGATGCAGAGGCTCGATTCAAGCTCGGTCCTTCGAGAGTCAATCGGTTCCGAGCCGCGGATCTGCTCCCGGTCGACCATGTTCTGCTCCAGCAGAATCGAAATGATCGCCTCGGCCATGACTCCGCATCCGACGAAGCCGAGTCGCTTGCCGAACAGTGTCGATTTCGTTGCGCGCGTTGTATCGGTGGTCACCATCACCCCGGATCCTTTCGATATCAGGTTTCAACAATTGATTTGAAACGACTGGAAACGTCTTGAAACGTTCTGAAACTTCGTGGCGGCCTCTCGAACACGAACAACGGATGCCGGCTGGCACCCGCCTCATCTGGAACCATGTGTCCTGTTTGAACGTCGCGTTACCTGCTGGTCCCTGATGAAGCGAATCGAGGGCCGCCCGTAGGGGCGGGGCTGATAGGGGGAACGTGGTGCGCGGGAGCAGGGTTCTGCGTCAACCAGGCGGTGCTCGCCCGGAACCTCAACATTGAAGATGTACGGCTGATCTGTTCGCGCATCCTCTGCCCCTGCTCTGGGAACGTCGCCGGAGATGCAACGCGCGCATCTCCGACGATATCATTTCCCGGAATTCTAACCAGAACTGCCGGCGATGTTAACCCGGAAACGGACTAGTCGTTCTGGACTTCCGAATCTTCGCGATTCTCTGCCGCTGGTTCCTCAGAAACCGCCACTTCATCGTCGGTATTGACGAGCTTCTCCGTGGTATCGTCGTCCCCGTTCTCTTCCGCGTCATCCGACTTCTTGCCGCGCTTGCGCTTGGCGCGAGCCGAGCTGACCTTCTTCTTTTCGTCCTCCAGGACTTCCGGCTTGATACGCAGGAAGCCTTCCAGACGACGCTTGATGTCCTCGTAGGACTCTTCGTCGGAGATCTGCTTCTTGACGGTTGACCAGGTCCGGCGTTCCGTCTCATAGATTGTCTGGCCGCCGTGAGTGCGGAAGAAGACCGCCCAGCGACCCAGCTGGACCATCATCCAGTCGTAAAGGATTTTCGGCTCCAGCGCCGCGCCGTGCAGATACAGCGGATGA
>SKTL01000515.1 GCA_007122555.1 Thermomicrobiaceae bacterium
ATTGCCTCGGCGTATCGAGGTGGGCGGGATTCTTCTTGGTTGTCCACCGGTTGCGAGATCGGCGTTGGTTGCACTGGCTGGCGATCGGGAACCGGACGCGGGGCGCCGTCTTCCTCGATCAATTCAACGCAGGCGAGAAAGAGCGCCAGGAGGAGGATAAGCGTTGGAACGAACCCGACCGGTGCATTGCTGATGAAACGTCGCATGAATCTCGATTCGCCGATGCTCTATGAAGATGAACACTCCTGTCAATTCTAGCGCGTTGTAGCCAATGGCATCGTGAACCGGATCGACCCGCGCCCCCTCGGCCACGAACGAGTCTCTATGTAACGGCTGGATCTCCGCCCCGGAGATCCAGAGCGCAGCGAAGGACGACAGATCGCCACGATGCAGGAAAGGCGCCCCTCTCCCGGAGTCGAGAGAGGGGGCGGGGGTGAGAGCTGCTCACGCTCTGGCCGTATCCAGCGGCTTGAGGTTGGCTTCGATCTCGGCCCGGCGCGGCTCCAGGAACGGCGGCAAGGCGAGTCTTTCGCCCAGGGCTTCCAGGGGCTCGTCCGTCGCGAATCCGGGCTCATCGGTCGCGATCTCAAACAAGATCCCACCCGGTACCTGGAAGTAGATCGACCGGAAATAGAAGCGGTCGATGACATCAGTGGAGTGCAGGCCATACTGGCGGGTGTGCTGGGTCCAATTCGGATGTTCGTCGTCGCGTTCAACGCGAAACGCCACGTGATGCACGCCGCCGCGACCCGGTCGACCACGATCCAGCTCCGGACGAACCTCGATGTGGACTTCATTGCCGGCGCCGCCATCGATCATCGAGTAGACCAGCGTGTTGATCTTCTCCGGGCCATACTCGTAGCTGCCAGCTTCGGTCATCCCGAGAATGCCGGTCAGCACGCTACCCAGCGGCTCCTGCTCGGCGACGGTCAGCCGGACCGAATGCAACCCCTTGATCTGGTGTTCGGCTGGTACTGGACTCCGCTCCCAGGGTTCGCCGCCCTCTGCGCCGTGATCGACCACCAGCTCCAGGCGTTGGCCTTCCTTATCGGTGAACGCCAGCGCCTGCGAGCCAAACCGGTCGAACGGACCGGTGACCTCGATGCCTTCATCTGCGAGACGGGTCCGCCAGTACGCGATCGACTCGTCGCTGTTAATTCGGAGCGCGGTGCTGGAGATGAGCCCGTGGCCGAATCGGGTCGGACCGGCGTGCGGCCAGTCGAAGAAGGTCACGTCCGTTCCGGCGCTGCCGACCTTGTCCGCGTAGAAGAGGTGATAGGCGGAGACATCGTCCTGATTCACGCTCTTTTTGACCAGCCGCATTCCGAGCGTCTCGGTGTAGAAGCGGACGTTCTCCGGGGCGTCAGCGGTGATTGCCGTCAAATGGTGGAGTCCTGCAAGTCGCATCAATCCTCGATTCCTGTCAACGATTTCGAATTCACAGCGACCTGGTTCACAGCTTCGGAACCACGATCGACACACAATACTATCATTGCAATAGTAATGCCGTCGATCGCTTAGAACAACGATCGTCATTTTCAGGAATACGGATGATGTCGCTGCGGGATCCGTGGCGTTGAACGCGATTCGATGCCGCTCCCCGATCATTGATCAGGTGCGAAACTCGCTACGCGACGCAGCGACGGTGGCGATCGCTTTCGGTTCGTGAGCTTGCTGGCTCACTCGCTCCGTTGAATCGTCTTCGGCGAGGATATCGATGATCTGGTCCCGGGTCAGCGTCTCTTCATCTATGAGTCGCTCAACCAGGCGCTCCATCTCTTCTCGATGCTTGTTTACGATCTCGGCGGCGACGTTCATCGCCTCTGCGATTAGCGCCTGGGACGCGTGTTCCGCTCGCCCGAGGAGCTCGTCACTGAGCGACCGTTCCTGTCCCATCTCCCGGCCCAGGAAGACATGTTCCTCGCCGAGACCGAGATAATAAGGACCGATGCGCTCGCTCATACCCCAGAGTCCCACCATCCGGCGGCCGATTTGAGTCGCTTCCTTCAGATCGTTCTGCGCGCCGGTCGTCATCTCATTGAAGACGAGCTGCTCCGCGGCCCGCCCGCCCATCAGGATCGCCAGGCGACCGATGAGATAACTGCGCGTGTAGTTGAACCGGTCTTCCGACGGAGCTTGCATCGTCACCCCGAGCGACTGTCCCCGCGGGATGATCGAGATCATCCGGAGCGGGTCTGCTTCCGGAGTGAAATGCGCCACCACGGCGTGACCGGCCTCGTGATAGGCGATGACCCGCTTGTCGTGATCACTGAGCACGAGCGGCCGTTCAGCCCCGAGGATGATACGGTCCAGTGCTTCGTGGAACTCGGTCTGCTCGACGACCTTCTTGTTCTTGCGGGCGGCGATCAGCGCCGCCTCATTGACCAGGTTCGCCAGATCGGCCCCGGAGAATCCGGGAGTTGACCGCGCCACGGCGTCTCGATCGACGTCGTCGCCAAGCGGGACCTTCTTGAGGTGAATACCGAGGATCGCAATCCGCGCCCGCTTATCGGGTAGTCCGAGCGCCACCTGCCGGTCGAACCGTCCCGGCCGGAGAAGCGCCGGATCGAGCACGTCCGGGCGGTTGGTGGCGGACATGACGATCACCTCGTCGTGCACCTCGAAGCCGTCCATCTCCACGAGGATCTGGTTCAGCGTCTGTTCTCGTTCATCATTTCCCGACCCGACGCCCGCAAATCGCTGACGCCCGACAGCATCCAGCTCGTCGATGAAGACGATAGCCGGGGCTGCCTTCTTTGCTTTTTCGAAGAGATCCCGAACCCGGCCGGCGCCGACGCCGACGAACATCTCGACGAACTCCGAGGCGCTGACCGAGTAGAACGGCACGCCCGCCTCGCCTGCAACCGCCCGCGCCAGCAGGGTCTTCCCGGTACCGGGTGGTCCGACCAGGAGAACGCCGCGCGGAAGCCGGGCGCCGATCTCGTGGAACTTCTGCGGGTGCTTCAGGAAGTCGACGACCTGCATCAGCTCGCCCTTGGCCTGATCTTCGCCGGCGACGTCGGTAAACGTGATCTTTGGTTTGGTAGCGTCGTACAGCTTCGCTTTCGACTTGGTGAAGCTCATGAATTCGGATCCGCCGCGTCCGGCGCCGCCAGCCCGGTTGAGGAAGAAGAGCAGTCCGAGAACCAGCAGGATGGGCAGACCGAGGAGTAGCAGAATCGGGAAATTCCAACCCTCGCTCGGGGTCGTGGCGCTGATGCTTACATTCTGCTGTTCCAGCAAGGCGAGAAAGTCAGCCTGCGCCGCTTCCGGAACGGTCGACTCGAAGGCGGACACCGGATCGATATCGGCGGCGCTCGTCTCCTCGGATGGTTGCTCGCCGGGCTCCAGAACGCGGCCGTCATAGACGCGAACCTCGTTTACGAACGCGCCGGTGGTTTCCAGTCCGGTGATCTCGATCTGCTCGACGTTTCCAGCCTCGACCTGCTGTTTCAGCGAGGTGTAGTTCACTGTCGCGGAGTCGCTGGTTCCGGGGAAAAGCATGACCATGCCGAGCATCACCATGCCAATGATCACGAGCCAGATCACCCAGCCAACGACCGGCGGTTTCGGCTGACCATTTGTTTCGGGCGTCTTCGGTTGGTTTCCGTCGGGCTGCCGTTTCACGGTTCGCTCCCAGTCCCGTGGCGATTGTTCGACCTTAATTCTGCCGCGAGAGGAGAAACATGAGTGTAGCGAGCGGGATTATGGTGTTGCAATATGGTTACAGTCTGAGGACAGAGGGGTTCAGCGGCGCGTGCTATTCCACCGTGACCTCGACGCCATGCTCCCCGGCAAGCTCGATCAGATTCTCGCGCTCGCCGTCCGGAATCGTTGCGGTGAACGATGTCACTGCTCTGGCGTCGCGTTCAGTATAGCCGTCCGGAACAGGCTCGTTTTGCCCACGAACCTGTCCGTCGTAGGACTGGCGGATATCGCTGAAGTCGCCGGTGAGTTCGTTGCCGGATATCGCCATCCCCTGCACCGTTCCGTGGCGAATCTCGGTCGCTAACAGCTCGTAGTCGAGTTCGGCCGAGGGGCTGGATGTGACAGACAGGTACGTCACTCCGCCAACCGCCAGCGCTACGAGAAGGAGACCAAGCAGAAACCAGCGTATGCTGATCGACTCGGAGAGCTTCTTCTGCCGGTTGTGCGGCAGTGGCGGCGGGTTCATCGGGTTCGGCGCTGGAGCGTTCTGCATGGCTTACCACATTTCTCACGGTCAACGCTTACTCCGGTGAGGCCGCATCGTCGATCCCTGCAAGATTGAATCAGCTGGTCTATTGTTAGCGTCATTGATGCATTGAAATGTGACATGGGGAAGGAACTAGCTTGACACAACGACAGCACGTCTTGACCGGGACCGTCTGGGAAGAGCGCGCCGGGTATTCCCGGGCAGTCCGGGTGGGAGATCAGATCTTCGTCTCCGGCACCACGGCGACCGATCCGGACGGCAATACGGTCGGCGTGGACGATCCGGCGGCGCAGGCTCGATACATCATGGAGCTGATCCGGGCGGCCCTGGAAGAGGTCGATTCCGGGATCGGCGATGTCGTACGCTGGCGTTGCTACCTTGTGAATGCGGATCACTGGATGGACGTGGCCGACGTCATGGGCGAGTATTTCCG
>SKTL01000239.1 GCA_007122555.1 Thermomicrobiaceae bacterium
CCGCACTCTGTCATCATGCGTCGCTTTACGTCGGGAATGACAGCGGCGCCACCCATCTGGCAAGCGCCGTCGGCGCCCCGGTCGTCGCGATCTTCGGTCCGACAAGTCCCCGCCGTTACCGTCCATTGGGACGCCGAACCCGGGTTTGCGCGCCCGAGGAGTCGTGGTCGCTTTCGGACCCGGGCGATCTGCGAACATCCGACCGAGTCAGGTTACCTGACATTGCGGCCGTGCCACTGCCGACTGTTCTCAATTCGTGTCTTGAGATGCTGAACGGGGGCAGGTGATGGTTGGCCCGATCATGCACAAACTTCGGGACGCGGTGGTTCGCGCCTCAGCGCACCGACCGTTCAAGCCAATCGAGCAACCGGAGAATCGCGTTGTGGTGGTCCGTCCGGATCACTTTGGCGACCTGCTGATGCTTTCACCGGCGCTTAAGCGTCTCCGGGAAGAGGCAACCCAACATGAGATCGTCCTGATGGTCGGCCCCTGGAACAAGTCAGTGGCGCAGCACCTGTCGCCCGATTGCAGGCTGATCACCTGGCCGTTCCCCGGATTCGACCGGGAAGTTCCCGATCGCGGTATGCTCGATCCGTATCGTGACATCGGACACGCCGCCGGTGAGATTCGCGAAATTCAGCCTGAAGCGATCATGCTCATGCGCGACGATCACTGGTGGGGAGCTCTGATGGCGCGAGAGGCGGGCGTACCGATTCGCACCGGCTACGATCACCCGCAAGTTGCGCCCTTCCTGACGCATCCGATGAGCATTCCGCACACACATTATGCGTCTCAGAACCTCGACATCGTGAAGCGAACGCTTGCGCTGCTCCAGTATCAGATTTCTGACCAGGATCCATCCGAACCGGAAATGACCCTGAACTGGCCACTCCATGCGGAAGCGCGTCAAGAGGCCAGCAAGGTCATCGAACAGCACAACCTTGCTTCCGGATTCGTGATCGTCCATCCCGGAACTGGCGCGGCGGTCAAACGCTGGCCGCTGCAACGCTGGGCGCGCGTCATCGATCAGATTGGGCGACAGACCGGCCGCACGATTGCCTTGACCGGCTCTCCGGACGAGCGATCGCTCTGCGACGGAATCGCGAGCAGCGCGCGCACGTCGCCGGTTAATCTTGCCGGGGAAACCTCGCTGTTCACGCTTGCCGAGGTGTTTCGACAAGCTGATCTGGTGCTCGGGGTGGATAGCGGTCCGCTGCACCTTGCTACGGCGACAGGCGCGCCGTCCGTTCATCTGTACGGCCCGAGCGATCAGGTTCGCTACGGCCCTTACGGCAGTCAAGATCGTCACCGAGTGATTACGGCCGCGATGACTTGCCCGGAGTGCGGGAACCTTTCAGCATCCCGGCCCGAAGGATGCGGGTGCATGACCGCAATCACCACTGATTCTGTCGCCTCGGTCGTCGTGGAGATGCTCGCTGATGTCCAGTAGCTCCCTCGTCGGAATCGACGCCAGTCGCTCGTATCACGAGCCAATGACCGGAACGGAGCGCTATTCCCGCCGGATCGTCGAACACTTGCTGGCGCTCGATCCCTGCGGCATGCGATACCGGCTCTTCTTCAACAATCCGCCGCCGGATAACGCGCATACGGGCCCCGCGGAGATTCGAACGATTCCGGCGCGCCGACTCTGGACTCATCTCCGCCTTTCACGCGAGCTACGCGCCAATCCGGTCGATCTCCTGTTCGTGCCGTCGCATGTATTGCCGCTGTATCGGCCGGAGCGCTCAGTCGTCACAATCCACGATCTGGGGTTTCTCTACGAGCCGGACAGCCACACGCCGTTTTCTCGCTGGCAGCTCAAACTGACCACAGAATGGAACGCCAGCAAAGCAACGCACGTCGTGGCGATCTCCGAATCGACGAAACGCGACCTGCTTGAGCATTGCGAGGTAGATCCAGGTCGGATCACGGTAATCAGACACGGAATCGATAACCAGTTCCGTCCCCTGCGCTCCGAGCATGTTGAACGCTATCGTCGGGCGGCTCGACTTCCGGATCGATTCGTGCTGTATCTCGGAACAATCCAGCCGCGCAAGAATCTGACTCGCCTGATCACCGCGTTTGAACGAGCCGCAGACGAGGATCCGGATCTGCACCTCGTTCTCGCTGGTCAACCAGGTTGGATGTCGGAACCAATCCGGGAGCGCGCCCGAATGAGTCGATTCGCTGATCGCATACGGTTCCTGGGTCGCGTACCCGATGAACAACTCCAGTTGCTTTACAATGCAGCCTCTGCGCTGGCGTTGAACTCGCTCTATGAAGGATTTGGACTGCCCGCCCTGGAAGCGATGGCCTGCGGCGTGCCCGTCGTTCTGTCGAATCGCGGCGCCCTGCCCGAACTCGCCGGCGCTGACGCGATGATTGTTGATCCATTCGATGTCGACGCGCTGGCCGCTGCGATTTCCGAGCTGGTCACGATACGTCACGATTCCGAAGGCGTCGTTCATCGCGTCGATCATGCCGAACGATTTTCCTGGAGGTCGTCAGCCGAAAAGACGAGAGATGTCCTGTGGAACGTGCTGAACCAATGACGGTGATCCCGCGTCGCATTCTGGTGGTCAAGCTCGCCGATATCGGCGATGCCGTGCTGGCGCTGCCGGCGATTCAGGCGATCCGTGCTGGGTATCCGAACGCGGAAATCGACGTTCTCACAACGGCAGCCGGCGCGAACGTCTTCGAACTCTCGCCGGCGGTCGATCGAGTCCTGACGCTCGCGAAGCAGCGATTCGACCATATCTCGGGTCTGATCTCCTTTCGGGGCATCGCTGAACTCGTTGGACTGACGGCGCGACTTCGCAGAGGTCGGTACGAGGCCGTGTTCATGCTGCACCACCTGACAACGTCGTTTGGCGCGCGGAAGTTTCGGGCTCTCGCGAGGGCGACCGCCGCTCCGATTGTCGTCGGGCTCGATAACGGGCGCGGAGCGTTTCTCACGCACGCAGCTATGGACTACGGATTCGGAGCGCTCCCGGAATGGCGGTACGCACTGTCTGTGGTTGAATCGTTCACTGGCCACGCGAGATCATCACGACCCAACATCGTCGTTCCCGAGTCCGCAGGTGAATCGGCTCGCAGGATATTGGAGCGTTCGCTCGGTGACGCCTCCCGATATGCGGTTATCCACGCTGAAGTTGGCGATTTCAGTACGGCGCGCGCATGGCGGGATGACTACTTCGCGGAGGTCGCTCGACATCTCATCTCGACCCATGATCTTCCAGTGCTGCTGGTCGGAACTGAGAGAGATCGTGCGGGACACGAAACGCTCGCCTCGCTCCAGCGTGTTCACGACCTGGTTGGAGAAACGACTTTCCCGGAACTCTGTGACATTGTCCGAAACGCCGACCTGGTCGTCGGGTGCGATAGCTCGGTCGCCCATCTTGCAGGAGCCTTCGACCGGCCATCAATTACGCTGTTCGGTCCATCGAATGTCAATGCCTGGAAACCGTTCGGATCTGTATCGAAGACGATCACAGACAGGTCGAAAGTCGATGCCAGGTCCATCGCCTGTCACCTGGACATGCCCTGCTCGCCCTGCCTGTACACAGGGTACCGGCTCGGCCGGCCGCAAGGGTGCCGGTCGCGCGCATGCATGATGAATATGCAACCCGGTGAGATCATTCGGATTGCAGATTCGGTGCTCTCCGTTGCCGATGCCTCGGCGTAACCTGTCGCCATCGGATCAGACGCGACATTCCCACACGTTGGTTCGGGCTCTCTCCGCTGCGTCTGGATCGACGAAGCTGTCGATACGCTGCGATCGTGATCGCTCCGTTGTTTCAAAACCCAACCACGATGCTCGCGTTTGCAAACCAGTCAATTGACTGTGATCTTCTTGAGTTGACGGCGCGCCGACATCTATACGCAGCGACTTAACCTCGTTGGCTCCCAGATCTGCCTCAATTACCTGGCGGAAGGGAGCCCGCAAATCATTCTACGAGGATCCCGGTTACTTCGGGGCCCTCGCATGGTTCAGGCTTTCAACCTCGCGATTACTTTCCGTTGCGCTCAGCGGATCACATCGAGTCCCCACACGTCGTCGAGTGTCCCGAGGGTCACTGTTCCCTGGGCCTCACGAGCACGGTAAGCAGGGCAAGGAAAGCGGTGATGATGAAGGCGGTCTCCATGCCGAAGCCGCCTGCCACAATCCCCATGAGCGCTGGTCCGGCAATCGTCCCCACCGCCAGGAAGACCTGCGTGGCGCTGAAGCCAGTCCCGGGTTGGTCAGGGAAGACGGTCGAGGTCCACGTCACCAGGAGCGCGCTCAACCCCATGAAGCTCGATCCGAACAGCGCGGCGGAGATCCCCAGGGCCGCCCATGACGTCGGTGCGGCCCCGAGTACTGCCGTGGCAACCCCGAGAGCAGTGAGGGTCGCGACGAGAGAGAGACGCAACCCCAGCCGAGAGATCAAGTCGCCAATGGCGACGCCTGCGATCCCCGCAACGCCGACTGCGGTCCAGAAGAGAGGTCCGGCTGATGGGGAGAAGCCGCCAGCCTGGGAGACCAGGTCCACAGCATAGGTCCAGTACACGGTCCCGGTAAATCCGAATGAGACGGCTACCGCGAAGAGGCGCACCGATCTGGGCCCGATGAACCACTGCCACCGGA
>SKTL01000416.1 GCA_007122555.1 Thermomicrobiaceae bacterium
AGCTCAAGTGAACTGATAGTAATAATTTAAGCGCCCGATGTCAATATTCTCAAGAAACAGGGCCAGATTGTGTACTGTTTCTGCTGAGTGATTGTCAATCGGGGAGCCCGGGCCCAAAGATCGTTCGCAAAGGGGCGCTACATGTCCGCCAGCGCAGCCCGCGCGGCGTGATAGCCGGACATCCCGTGGATTCCTCCGCCGGGAGGTGTTGACGCCGAGCAAATGTAGAGGCCGTCGGCTGACGTTCGATACGGGTTCCATTTCGGCGCTGGACGCATGAAGTGCTGCCAGATATCCTGCACGCCGCCGTTGATCTCGCCACCGATGGAGTTCGCATTCTCGACTTCGAGATCGGCGGTGAAACGAGTATGCCGCGCGAGAATCGTTTCCCGGAATCCCGGTGCGAAGCGGTCGATCTGCTGCTCGATCCGTTCGGACATATCAACCATCGAACCGTTCGGCACATGACAATAGGCCCAGAGGGTGTGCTTGCCCTCGGGCGCCCGGGTCCGGTCGAACAGGCTGGGCTGCGCCAGCAACACGAACGGTTTCTCCGGATGCAGACCGCGATTCGTCAAATCCTCGGAGATGACAAGCTCCTGCATCGTCCCGCCGAGATGCACCGTACCGGCTCGGCGGGCCGCTTCCGCGATCCACGGAACAGGATCGCTCAGCGCCCAGTCCATCTTGAATACACCGGGGTTGTACCGGAACCGCTCCAGTCGCCGCCGGTACCAGCTACTTAACCGGTCTCCGGCCAGGTTCAGCACCTGCTTCGGCGTGACATTCAGGAGCACCGCCCGGGAGGACGGAAGCTCATCGACCGATCTCACGCGCCACTCAGTTGCAATCTCGCCGCCCAGCGATCGAAAGTACTCAGCCATCGCATCGGTCAGCTTCTGGGATCCTCCCCGAACGAACGGCCAGTTATGCCGGTGACCGTAGATCCCGAGCATCAAGCCGATGGCGGCTGTAATTGGGCGATTCAGCTTCATGAACGAATGTGCGGCAATGCCGGTAAAGAGCGCCCGCGCGTGCTCGGTGCGGAAGTTCCGCCGGGCGAACAGCGTCGCCGGTTGAAACGCGCTCAGACCGAACCGCGCCATCAGGATCGGATGGCGCGGGAATCCAAGCGGGGCAAGCAGATCCGGAGCCAGATCATCGGCCCGGTCAACGTACGGTCCTACCGCCGCTCGGTAGCTCTCCGAATCGACTCCCAACCCGTTCGCGGTTCGTTCGACGCTCACGTGCATTTCAGCGGCGCTGCCATCGTCCATCGGATGCGCCAGAGGAAGCTCCGGCGAGGCAAACTCGAGTCCGAACTGATCCAGGGGCAGCGAGCTGAGAAACGGAGACCCGAGCGCGAGCGGCACCGCGGTCGAGCAGATATCATGCACGAATCCGGGCAGGGTCAGTTCGGCCGATCGCAGGCCGCCTCCGATCGTCGGGTTGGCTTCGATCACGAGCACCGAGCATCCGTTCCGGGCGAGCTCAATCGCCGCGGACAGTCCATTCGGGCCGGCGCCAACTACCACCGCATCGTACTCGGGCATCTAAACCACTCAATCGCTTTTCACGTCTCCCTCATTTCGCGAATCCTACTCTAACAGCACAGCCCGTGACCGAAACCCCGCGCGCGTGCTGGCGATCAGAACTGGACGAATGTTAGGGTTGCCGCAAACGCATCCTGTAACTCAGTTACCGCTTGGCGCATGCTGTGCTTATCATCAGTTCAGTCGCGCTGCTCTGCGCCCGGAACGGAACCAGGACAAGGTCGATGAGGTATGGGTACAGAGAAAGCGAACGAGGATCACGCCAACAACCGGTTCACTACGAAACGGCTACTGCTGTTCATCGCAGGGATATTCTTCGCCGCGCCGCTCATTATTGCAGGGTCAATAGCTGTCTGGATCTGGCTGGACGACCCGACTCCGGTGAGCGAGTTGCTCGACCAGGACGCCATGGCGATCATGGACGAGTACGATGGCTCAATGCCCGAGGATCCTGACGCCCCATCGGTGCTCGTTCTGGGAACGCCGCATTTTCAGCAGGACGATTTTGGCTTCAATGACGACGAGTTCGACCGGGTAGTACGCGAGCTTGCCGCATTCGAACCGGATCTCGTGGCGGTCGAGTACCTGCCGGCGGACTGGCCATCGGGTCAGGGTCGTGACTACAGGCCGGGGTTCGACCTGGTCGCCTACGCCCGGGCCTGGGGAATGAGTCAGGAAAAGGCCCGGGAAATCGTCGACAACGCGGCAGCGGACCCCATCGCAACCGGTGACCCGTGCGAGCTGGGCAAAGCCCATTTTCTGATTCGGGATTACGCCAACGCGCACTATCAGTGGGACCGCGGCGACTGCGCGGAGATTGTTGAACATAATGACGAACTCCATGACTGGTGGCGGCGGCGCCACGAATCGGAACACGCGCTGATCGGCCACCCGGTGGCGAAAGCGAACGATCTCGAGCAGATCGTTTCGATCGATTATCAGGGCGACGCCGCCGAGTGGTTTCTGTTCACGAAGGGCCCGGAGCTACTTCTGAGGGGCCAGATACAAGACGCCTGGAATGCGCTGCCAGAGGTCAACCCGCGAACACGCGAGCTTCAGGGTCATCAGGACGAGCATAACGACACCCTGGCCGGCCTGCTGCGGTTCCTGAATTCACCAGAGCAGATCGGCCTGCAGTACTGGGTCTACGAGCAGAGACTTCCGGACATCGAAACGGACAACATCGGTCAACGCCAGACGGATAACTACTGGGGCCGGAATGAAGAGATGTTTCGAAGGCTCGACGAAGCGGTCGCGGCGCGCGATGCGGAACGGGTGCTCGTCATCACCGGGGCGGGGCACAAGTACTTTCTTGATGAACTCGTCCGGGACGCGGGCTATCGCTGGATTGACCCCAGGGAGTGGCTTCCGCCGCCGGAAGAGTCTTGAAAGGTATGACCAATCTCCGGCGGCGAAAGACGCGCCTGTTCGAAGGTATGAGTTACCGGTGCGGGTCCTCGGTGTTGGGGCCGTGGAATCCCTTCCCGGGTGCGTGTGAGTGGCCAAACGAGCCGTGGTTGTGCCAGACCGGACGCACGTCGTTCGGATCCGGCTTGAAGAGGAACTTTGGCGAGGTAATCACCCGCTGCGCGGGTTGCTCACAGAACGGGCAGGGCTGGGGGTCGCTCGCTTCAGACATCGGCCGTTCCATATCGAAGTGCTCTTCGCAGTGATCACACTCGTACTCGTACCTTGGCATCGTCGACTCTCCTGTTCGCCAGATGTCGCGGCCCGAGCGGGCGTTGACTCGATCAACGGGAAACTGGCGCTATCGTATCAACCAATGCCCGGTCACGGAATACCCTGAAATCAGTTCACTGTCAGGAGCCGGCGTTCGATCCTCGGAACAATGTTCTCAAAGGAATCCGGTTCCGATATGAAATAGCCCTGGGCCAGATCGCATTCCAGCTCACGGACCAGTGAAAAATGCTCTTCAGTCTCGATACCCTCCGCCACCACCACGAGATTGAGGGCTCGCGCCATCTCAACGATCGCCCTGACAATTCGTATCAGCTGTTCATCCTGGTTCAATGCCCCGATAAACGCGCGATCAATCTTCAGCACGTCGATCGGAAACTCCCGGAGATACGACAGCGAGGAGTAGCCGGTGCCGAAGTCGTCAATCGCGAAGAGAACTCCATGCTCGCGCAGATCCCTCACGATATCGGCCGCGTGCTCGGCATCCTGCATCATTGTGCTCTCCGTAATCTCGATGCACAGAAGCGACGGGTCGAGACCGGTCTCCTCGAGTGTATCCAGCACCTGCTCGGCGAGCCCGGCGTTCCAGAACTGCCGCGTGGAGACATTCACCCCCAGGAAGAGCGGGTTGTTCTCCGGATGACGCGCGTTCCAGTTGG
This sequence comes from Thermomicrobiaceae bacterium, assembly GCA_007122555.1. GTDB lineage: Bacteria > Chloroflexota > Chloroflexia > Thermomicrobiales > Thermomicrobiaceae > SLMJ01. The sequence goes on from SKTL01000416.1 coordinate 3,911, forward strand.
CCACATACGCACAGGCAGTTCGCATGACCCAGCGGTCGATCTCCAGTATATGCCCGGTCTCTTCCGCGATTCGCAGGAATCGACCCGGCTTTAGTAATCCGCGTTCCGGATGATTCCAGCGCACCAACGCCTCGACAACTGTCGGTTCGCCCGTCCGGACGTCGATCAACGGCTGGAAATGAACGCAGAACTCGCCATTGCCCAGCGCCTGCCGGAGATCACCCTCGATCCACAGCCGCTCAAACACCCATTCGTCCATGCGCTCGCTGAAGATCCGGACGTTGCTCTCCCGGCCGCCTTGCTTCGCGTCATAGAGCGCGATATCGGCCCGGCGAATCAGCTCGTTCGGTTCACAGATCGTCTCCAACGACGTACTGGCGATCCCGATGCTCACATTGGTCCCCAGCTTGTACCCGTCGATCGTCAACGGCGTCTGGAGCACATCCATCACGGTTTCAGCAAGGCTCATTGCATTGTTCAGCGAATCGGGCGAAGCGGGAATCAATACCGTGAACTCATCCCCGCCGAACCGGGCGACAAAAGTGTTTTCCGGAACCGTATCCTGGAGCAATCCCGCAATGGCGGACAGGTACTTGTCGCCCAGATCGTGACCCAGGCTGTCATTGATCACCTTGAAATTGTTCAGATCCATGAACAGGACGGCCAGCTCCTGGTCGTGTCCAATCGATTCGATCGCTGATGACAGCATGTAA